>CALWYI010000001.1 GCA_944385715.1 uncultured Oscillospiraceae bacterium
GGGGTTGGAGGAGTAGCCGCCGATGTCCTTGCCCCAGGCGGAGAAGCCGTCGGCGGTGCAGGTCATGTAGGCGATGAAGGCGCAGGCGGTCCAGGGCAGGGGGCTGTTGTCGGTGACGAACAGGTAGTGGCAGTAGCCGTAGCCGCCGATGCCGGTGTAGCCGTCATTGTAGGCCGCCACGGTGATGTTGTTCTTGGAGACGGAGGCGGACTCCTCCACGGAGCGCAGCTTGGAGTACACCAGAAGGCCGAACTGGTCAGTAGCGGATTTGTCCACCAGGGTGTTGCAGATGGGGCCGTCGTCGGTCTGGGCGTTGTAGCTCTCCACCCACAGCTTGATCCAGGCCAGGGCGTACGCGCCGTCGGCGCCCAGGCCCAGGTCGGCGGCCTCGGACTCCATGGCGGTGATGGTGGGCTGGAAGTAGGTCTGCTCGTCGGTGGACAGGGCCTCAAAGGCCTCCTTCAGCCAGGCGGCGTAGTCGTCACGGGTGAGCATGTACAGGAAGTTCTTGCCAACGATCTCGGAGTCGATGTCCATGAAGAGACCGTGCTCGCCTTCCGCCACAAAGTCCCAGCAGTTGTCATAGCTCCTGCTGCCGGTGTTGTTGTACATAAAGACCTTGTTGAGGGTCTGGAGGGGCAGATAGCCCTCGTGGGCGTCGGGGGTGGTGCCGTTGGCGTCCGCCCAGTCCTTGGGGATAAAGGTGTCCAGGATGCCGGTCTGGACCATCTTGGACTCGATCTGGTTGCCGTCCTGGATGAGGGTCATGGCAAAGGTGCCGGTGTCCTTCAGGGAGTCGGCGGTGAGCTGATCGAAGATCTTGTTGTTCTTGGGCTGCTGCCAGTCGAACTCCATAGTGTAGCTGGGGTCGATGGTCTGCAGGTACTCGATGAACAGGGGCAGGGCGCTCTTGCCGCGGCTGGAGTTGCCCACGCCGTAGAAGGTCTTGCCGTTGGACTCCTCGATGGCCTTCTGGGCCAGCTCCTCCAGGGTCATGGTCTGGGCCTCCTGGATGATCTTCTGGGTCTCCGTCAGGTCGGCGGGAGGCGTGGTGCTCTCATCGGTGCCGGCGGTGTCGCCGCCGGCGTTGTTGGCGGTGCTGTTGCCGGTGGTATTGGCGGCGTTGTTGCCGGTGTTGCCGCCGCAGGCCGCCAGGGTGAGGATCATGGCTCCCACCAGGAGCAGGGATAAGAATCGCTTCATGTTGTCTCCTCCTTCGTCATTTTCCATAAATTACAAGCTTCTTTTTCATGGTTTGCCTAGCACTTTTATTGTATGGGCACCCGGCTGGAAAAAACAGGGGACAAAACTGCGTTTTTTTGTTAACTTCTGCGAATTTTGTAATATGTGATGAAAATACAGGCGGATGGGTGCTATAATTAGGCAAAATTTAGGAGAAGACGGCGGGAGAGGGGGAAATCGAGGTGAAAAGACGGCTGGCGGGCGCGGTTCTGGCCGCGGCGCTGCTGCTGGCGGGTTGCTCCGTCGGAAGCAACGCCCTGCCGCCGGAGTACGTCCCCGGCGAGGAGGAGCGCCTGGTGGTCTACACCTCCCACAAGGAGGAGGTGTGGTGGCCCATTGTCAAGGAGTTCGAGGAGCGCACCGGCATCTGGGTGGACGTGGTCACCGGCGGCAGCATTGAGCTGCTCCAGCGGATCGAGCGGGAGAGCGAGAGCCCTCAGGCGGATGTGATGTTCGGCGGCGGCGTGGAGAGCCTGGAGGCCTACGGGCCGTATTTCAGCCCCTATGTCTGCGCTGAGCGGGACAGCATCCAGGAGCAGTTCTGCTCCCCGGAGGCCCTGTGGACCCCCTTCTCCGCCCTGCCGGTGGTGCTGGTGTACAACCCCAAGCTGGTGGAGCCGTCGTGGCTGACGGCCTGGAGCGATCTCCTGGACCAGCGGTTCCGGGGGGAGATCGCCTTCTCTGATCCGGAGATCTCCGGCTCCTCCTATACCGGGCTGGTTACCCTGACCTATGCCCTGGGGGGCGAGCGGGACGCGGCGCTGCAGGCCTTTGCCGCCAATCTGGAGGGCCGGCAGCTGGAGAGCTCCGGCGACGTCCTCACCGCCGTGGCGGGGGGCAGCGACTGGGTGGGGGTCACCCTGGAGGAGACCGTCCTCAAGCAGATCGCCGCCGGGCAGGATCTGGCCATGGTCTACCCGGCGGACGGCACCAGCCTGGTGCCCGACGGCTCCGCCCTGGTGAAGGGGGCGCCCCACGGGGACAACGCGGAGCGGTTTCTGGACTTTACGGTGAGCCTGGATGTGCAGCAGATGCTGGCCCAGCAGCTGTACCGCCGCTCCGTGCGGGAGGACGTGGCCCCGGGGGGAGAGCTGCGCCCCCTGGAGGAGATCCCCCTGGTAGATTATGATGTGAGCTGGGCCAGCGAGAACCGGGACAGCATCCTGATGAGCTGGGCCTTCTATCTGGGCGGGGAGGAGACGCCATGAGGAAAATTCTGTCCGGCTCCTTCCGCATGCGGCTGGCGGACTCCGCCGCCGGTCAGGCGGAATCCAATCTCAGCAGCGTGTGCCACACGTTGGACAACCTCTATGAAGGGCTCCTCCGGGCCGCGGAGGCCCTGGAGGAGGATCCCCTGGTGTCTGACGCCCTGCTGGGCGGTCAGGAGGAAAACACCAGGGTCTACAGCAGTCTCTTCAGCGTGACGGAGGGCCTGCGGGAATACGCCCGCTTTGACCTCTATGACCCGGCGGGCACCTGCCGCTACTCCACCCAGAGCGGCTCCGCCCAGCCGGAGCTGCCCACCGACTGGGGCGTACTCCAGAAGGCGGGCGGGGAGCGGCTGCGCTTCGTGGCCTGCGAGGACGTGGCTGACGCCGCTGAGCCCCAGCTCCAGGGGGCGGCAGTGCTGACGGACGGCGACGGCGAGACGGCGGGCTTCCTGGTGGTGAGCCTCTACCAGAGCAACCTGCGCAGGCTGCTGGAGGGGACCTACGGCAGCCAGAACGACCTGCTGCTCTTCAGCCGCTTCTGGCGGCCGGTATACTGCGCCCAGTCCGCCCTGGCGGAGAGCCTGGGGCCGGAGCTGCGCCGCCGGGTGCTGGCGGGGGAGTCCCTGGACGGCGCGGCGGAGGGCTTTTTGTACAGCGTGACCTACCACCCGGACATGGAGCTGTACCTGGTGCTCCAGCGGCCCCAGGTGATGAACCGGGAGACCACGGGCCTTCTCTACACCGTCAGCGCGGGCAGCGCCCTGTTCTGCGTGGGCATCTCCGTGCTGATGAGCCTGACACTGAGCCGGCAGATGTTCCAGCCCATCCAGCGTCTGCGCTCGGCCATCGGGGAGGTGGAGCGGAACAACTTGGACGTGACGGTGCCCGACCAGCGGGACGACGAGCTGGGGGAGCTGGCTCGGCGGTTCAACGGGATGCTGGTGGCCCTCAAGCACAACCAGCAGGAGTTGGTGGAGAACCAGCGGGAGCTCAACCAGGCCCAGATCCGCATGCTCCAGGCCCAGCTGAATCCCCACTTCCTCTGCAACACCCTGGACACCATGAAATGGATCAGCAAGATCAACGAGGTGCCCCAGGTGGCCCTCATGTCCACCAACCTGGCGGACATCCTCCGCTTCTGCATCTCTCCGGAGGAGTTTGTGCCCCTGCGGCGGGAGGTGGCCATCCTGGAGCGGTACATCGAAATCCAGCGGATCCGCCTCTCGGGGGCCTTCTCCTTCGCCGCGGACATCCCCCTGGAGCTGGAGGACTGCCTGGTGCCGAAGATGATCCTCCAGCCCCTGGTGGAAAACGCCATCCTCCACGGCCTGGAGGGGGTGGAGAACGGCGTCGTCCGGGTGACGGCCCGGAGAACGGCGGACGGCCTGCTGCGCATCACCGTGGAGGACAACGGAAAGGGCCTCCCGGCGGACATGACGGGCGCCTACGCCCACAGGAACCGGGAGCTGTCCCGGGGCCATCTGGGACTCTATAATGTGGACACTATCCTGCGCAAATACTACGGGGCGGACTGCGGCCTGGAGCTGGCCCCGGGACCCGGGGGAAGGGGCGCGGTGATCACCGCCACGCTGCCCCTGCGGGAGGAGGAGAGAACATGCTGAAGGTACTGGTCGTGGAGGACGAGGAGATGATCCGCCGGGGCATCGTGCTGGCGGTGGACTGGGCGGCCCTGGACTGCGTGGTGGTGGGGGAGGCTGCCAACGGGGAGGAGGCCCTGGAGGCGGTGGAGCGCTACCGCCCCTCCCTCATCATCACCGACCTGAAAATGCCTAAAATGGACGGCATCGAGATGCTGCGGCGGCTGCGGGAGGGGGGAAATCAGGCCTATGTCATCATCCTCACCGCCTACGACAGCTTTGCCTATGCCCAGAGCGCTCTGCGCCTGGGGGCGGTGGACTTCCTGCTCAAGCCCTTCCACGACGGGGAGCTGGAGCAGGCGGTGCAGATCCTCCGCCGCCGCATGGACCAGGAGGCGGGAGGCCGTCAGGCCGACCTGCCCCCCATGCTGGGCCTCAAAAAGGGGGACAAGAGCAAGTATGTCCTTGAGGCCATGGACTACATCGGGTCCCACTACCAGGACCCCAATATCACCGTGGGGGAGATCGCCCAGCATCTGGGCCTCAGCGAGGGGCACCTGAGCCACACCTTCAAGAAGGAGACGGACTACACCCTTCTCAACTACCTCACCCGCTATCGGATCCACAAGGCCATGGAGCTGCTGCGGGACTGCCGGATGAAGGTATACGAGGTGGCGGAGCAGGTGGGCTACCGGGACATCACCTACTTTTCCGCCACCTTCAAGAAGCTGGTGGGCATCAACCCATCGGAGTACCAGGACACCAGCCGGTAGGGGCGGAGAGGCCCCGCTGCCGTGTTTTAAGGGAGGAAACCTTATGATTCGTTTGATCGCCAGCGATATCGACGGCACTCTGCTCCAGGGGGACGAGAGCACCCTGCGCCCGGCCCTGTTCGGCGAGATCCGCCGCCTGCGGGAGAAAGGTATTTTATTCTGCCCCGCCAGCGGCCGGCAGTATCACAGCCTGCGGCGGCTGTTCGCGCCGGTGGCCGGCGAGCTGGCCTATCTCTGTGAGAACGGGGCGGCGGTGTACGGCCCCGGCAGCCCGGGCCCTCTGCTGGGCAAGACGGTGATGGAGCGGGGACGGGCCCTGACCCTGTGCCGGGAAATCCTGGCCATGCCCCACTGCGAGGTGCTGATCTCCGGGGTCAGCACCAGCTACCTGTGTCCCAAGGAGCAGGACATCGTGGACCATATCCGCTACTTTGTGGGCAATGACGTGACGCTGGTGCCCTCCCCGGAGGCCATCGGGGAGGAGATCATCAAGGTGTCCGCCTACTGCCGGGAGGGCGCCCGGCAGGTGGAGCCCCGAATGGCCCCCAAGTGGGGGACGGAGTTTCGCTGCGCGGTGGCGGGGGAGAAGTGGCTGGACTTCACCCTGGCGGACAAGGGGGTGGGCCTGCGCTGTCTGTGCGCCGCCCTGGGGGTGGACCTTGGGGAGGTGGCGGCCTTCGGCGACAACGACAACGACCTGCCCATGCTGCGCCTGGCGGGGACGCCCTATATCATGGCCGGAGCCGCCCCCCACCTGTGCCAGCAGTTTGCCAATCAGTGCCGGCGGGTGGAGGATATCTTGGGTACATGGTAAGACGGTGTAAAAAAGAGCATTGGACCGCCTGCGCAGGTCCAATGCTCAAATTATTGCCTCACACGCCCGGGTTACCGGGCGTTCTTCTTTTGTGCCAGGGCGTTGGTGTCGATGGTGCCGCGGAACACCACCAGCCGGTCGTAGAGGTACTCCAGGATGAAGTTGGCGGCCATGTTGAGAACGGTCACCAGGTACTCGTTCCACCCCAGGGTGTCCGCCAGGAAGCTGCCAAGAAGGGTGGAGGCGGGGGTAAAGACGCAGTAGAACAGGAACACCAGGGCCATGGCCTTGGGCACGTTGTTGGCGGACTGAAAGGTGTAGCGCCGGTTGAGGGTGAAGTTCCACAGCACCGACAGCACCAGGGCGATGAGGTAGCAGGGCCAGTAGCTCCAGCGGGTCAGCTCGTTGAGCAGGGAGAAGGCGGTGATCTCAATGATCCCGGCGGAGATGGAGAAGAGGAGAAATTTCAGCGAGCGGAGCAGTTCTTTCCTGGACATGGCATGTCCTCCTTATTGTCCGGCGCCGTTGAGGGCCCGGAAGTTCTTGCGGTTGGAGCGGTAGAGCTCCTTGAACACCGCGTAGTAGGGCTGGTAGGCGGCGGACCGCCCTGGGTCCGGCATGTACCGGGCCTCGGCGGGAATGAGGGAGCGGACCACATCCAGGCTGGGAATGAGCCCCAGCCCCGCGGCCATCACCGCTGCGGCCCCCACGGAGCCCGCGTTCTGGGGGCTTGCCACCACTTCGATGGTCCGTCCGGTGATATCCGCCAGCCGCTGGCAGGTGACGGGGGAGAGGGCACCGCCCCCCACAAAGCGGACGGGGTCGGAGGTCTTGACCTTCTTGTCCTGGCACTCCAGCATCCATCTCAGGTGGAAGCAGGTGCCGTCCAGCACCGCGCTGATCATCTCCGTCTTGCCGGTGTCCAGCCGGATGTTGAAAAACATGCCGGCGGCGCAGGGGTCCTCGAAGGGGCAGCGGTTGCCGTGGAGCCAGGGGGTGAAGATCACGCCGCCGGAGCCGGGAGGCACGTCCCGGACCGTATCCGTCAGGTAGTCGTAGAGGCTGGTGTACACCGCCTCCTGGCTGTGAGCCACGTCCTGCTTCTGAAGGTAGATGCCGATCTCATCCAGGGCCAGGTGGTCCTTCACCCACTCCAGGCACTTCCCGGCGGTCTCCATCTCGGCAAAGTAGTTGAACCGGCCCGGCTGGGCCCCCACGATGGCGGCGATCATGGCGGTGACGTCCACCTGCTGGCGGTCCGTCACCGTGGACACCCAGCCGGAGGTGCCGCAGTAGATGTGGGTGCTGCCCAGGGCGGTGGCCCCGGCCCCCACGCCGATGAGGGAGGCGTCCCCGCCGCCGCCGAACACCGGAGTGCCGGCCATGAGCCCCAGCTCCCCGGCGGCCTGATCCGTGAGGCCGCCGATCCGCTCCGTGGCCTCGGCAATACGTGGCAAGTGTGACTGCTTTACACCAAACATCCGGCAGAGGGTGTCGCTCCACGCCTCCTTGCCCTTCCGGGTGTCGTAGAGGAAGGTGGCGTAGGCGCTGTCCCGGGTCATCACCGCCTCCCCGGTGCAGCGGAGGATCAGATACTCCTTCACGTCCAGCCACTTCCATACCCGGCGGAAGTACTCCGGCTCATTTTCCTCCACCCATTTGTACTTCCATAAGGGGTCCTTGACGCTGCTGGACACCGCCCCGGTGAGGCGCAGGCTGGTCAGCAGCTTCCCCACATTGGCCCCGGCGACCTGGAGGCCGTGGGCCAGCCCCTTCCGCAGCTGGGCCCCGGCCCGCTGGTCCATGTAGCTCATGGCCCGGCGGACGGGACGGCCCTCCCGGTCCACCAGCACCAGGCCCTGCATCTGGGAGCAGAAGGAGAGGCCCGCCACCTGCTCCGGCTTTACGCCGGCCTTGGCGAAGATAGCCCTGGTGGTGGCGCACATGGCCTCCCACCACTGGTCCGGATCCTGCTCGGCCCCTCCGTCCGGAAGAATGTAAAGGTCATATCCTTGCTGGGCACTGGCTGCCAGCTCGATGGTCTGATCGATGGAAAACAGACAGGTTTTCACCCCTGTGGTGCCGATATCGTAGGCTAACACATAGGTCATGGCGATTCCCTCCTACCGTTCGTCCCTGTGGACGATGTCTGTCCGCTCCCAGGTGAAAGCGGACTCCAGAAATTTCAGCAGCTCCTCCTCCATCCGCTCCGGGTTCCAGGGTCCTTCGCCCTCATAGAGGGCCATCCGCGCCCGGTAGTAGTCGCAGCAGCAGGAGAACTGGAGCATCATCAGGAGATTATCAAAGAAGAAAGCAAAGAATCGGGGATCCATGTCCCGCCGCAGGTCCCCCTGGGCCTGGGCCTCTGCGATGTAGGCGGTGTAGAGCCGGGCGGTGACCGCCTCGATCTCCTCCGCCAACGCGCGGGCTCGATCCCCGCTGGCGGTGGTGATCTGGTGGTACATGCGGATGTGGCTGGGATGGTCCCGGCAGAAATCCCCCAGGGCCCGGATGATGCCTGCGGCGTAGCGGAGGAGCTTATCCTCCCGGGCGGTGACCGCCGCCAGGGCCTCCTCCAGAGCGGAGAGGCTGTGGCGCAGACAGGCCTGGAAGAAGTCCTCCTTGTCGGCGTAGTACTTGTAGAGCACCCCAACGCTGATGTGGGCGTCTCTAGCGATGGCAGCCATGCCGGCCCCGTGAAGGCCGTGCTCCGCAAAGGCGGCGATCCCGGCCTCCAGGATCTGCTCCCGCTGCGCCTCTGTCAGTTTTTTCCCCAAGCTGTTCTCACCCCTTCCGCTTGGCGTACTGGGTGACATAGATCATGCGCTGGAGCAGGGCGTCCTCCCGCTCCAGGGGATGGCAGCCGGGTACGGCGTCGGCAAAGCGGCGGGCAAGGCACCCCTTTTCCAGCAGCCGGGCGACGACCGCCGCCTCCTCCGGAGAGTTGCCGACGCAGAGGGCGCCCTGGCCGGCCAGCAGCACGGCGCTGTGGGCCCAGAGACCTCGGGTGATTTGGGAAGGCTGGGGAGCGATGCACCGGATATCCGCCCCGGCGATCTGGGCCAGATCGTCCAGCAGGGGCCGCAGGGTCCTGCCCTGTCGGCTCACCACCACCGTGTGGCGGCCCCGCCAGTGGGTGACGGCCTGCACGTCGAAGGCCCGGTATACGGCGGCGTGGAGGGCGGCAGGCCCTGTGAGACGGGGATCGTGGAGGTGCCAGATCCTGTCCTCGCCGCCGAGGGTCAGGCAGAAGGCGTTGCCCAGCCGCCGGCTTTTCCCCAGGTCTGGCGCGGCGGTACCGGCGAGGGCGGGGGGCAGCACCGATTCCAACAGCTGGCGGCACACCGCCTCCAGGGCCGCCGCCGCCGCGAAGGCCTCCGCCATGTCCCGGCCCAGGCACAGGGCTCCGTGGCTGCGGAGCAGAACGGCGGGGCTTCCGGGAAAGGCCGCCAGCTCCCGGGCCACCGCCCGGCGGAGCTTGTCGGTGGAGGGAAGGCCGTATCCGGCGCAGGGGATCCGCCCCCCCAGCAGGGGGTGGTCGGTGACGATGGGCCGTCCGGCAGTGCTGCATACGCTGGCCAGGTCCTGGTGGGTGTGAATGACTACGTTGACGTCCCGGTGGAGGCGGTAGGCGTCGGCGTGGATGCCCCGCTCGCTGGAGGGCTTGCGGGGGCCCTGCCAGGCGTCGCTCAGGCCGTCCACCAGCACCAGATGCTCCTCCGTCATGGTGTCGTAGGCCATGCCGCTGGGGGTGATGACGAACCGGGATTCCGACACCCGGGCGCTGACATTGCCCCAGGTCCGGGCCACCAGGCCCTCCGCCAGCAGCTTCTGCCCTGCCTCCACCACGATCCTTCTGGCTTCAGCCTCTGTATAGGCCATATCCCTTACACCTCCAGGGGCCCGCAGTTGGCCAGAACCCGGTCAAACCGCTCCAGCACGTCGTCGATCATCTCCTCGGTGTAGGCGGCGCTGGTGTAGAGCCGGGAGCCTGCCAGGGTGACGATTCCCTCGGCCATGTAGGCCGCGCCCATGTGCTCCATCTCCTTCTGCCGGATGCCGGTCTGTTTGAGAATCTGGGGGATGGTCCAGGGCTTCTTCCAGTCGATGGCGAAGTGCATGGTGCCCACGCTGTCCAGGTGGCAGATAGAGCCCTGGTTGAAGGCCACAAAGGGGAGGTTGTACTTCTGAATCCGCTCCTGGAGCCCCCGGGTCAGCCGGTCGCCCATCCGCCCCGCCACCTCGCAGGCGTTGGTGCGCTCGATCTCGCAGAGGGTGTAGTAGCCAGCCACGCAGGAGATGGGGGTGGCGGCCATGGTGCCGCCGCACATGGCCTTGGCCACCTTCTTGCCGGAGGAATCCAGGCCTGCCCCCAAATGGGCCATACAGTCGGCGTGCCCACCGATGCCGCCGGCGCCGGGGTAGCCGCCGGCGATGATCTTGCCGAACACGGTGAGGTCGGGGGCCACGCCGAAGTAGCCCTGGGCGCCGCTCAGACCGATGCGGAAGCCCGTCACCACCTCATCGAAGATCAGCAAAGCGCCGTAGTCCCGGGCCAGTTTGGCGGCGCCCCGGACGAACTCCCTGCTGACGGGCCGGGTGCCGCTCTCCGGCCCCACGGGCTCGATGTACACGGCGGCAGTGCCGCCGTTGAGGCGGTTGGCCCGGAGCTTGCGCTCCAGGTCCTCCAGGTCGTTGGGGAAGAACTCGTCGGTGTGCTTGAACACATAGCCGGGCACACCCTTGGAGAGGAGGCCCCTGGTGCCGGGGATGCGGATGCCGTAGGAGAGCTGGTCGGACCAGCCGTGGTAGGCCCCGCCCATCTTCAGGATGTTCTTGTGGCCGGTCTTGAGCCGGGCGATCCGGGCGGCGCACATGTCCGCCTCGGTGCCGGAGCCCAGCATCCGGAACATCTCCACCGATGGCACCAGGTCGGAGATCTTCTTGGCCAGCTTGTACTCGTACTCGTGGAAGAGGCCGGTGGAGGGCCCGCAGGTGTTGAGAAGGTCGATGACCTGCTCCCGCACGGCGGGCACGTTGCTGCCCAGGATGGTGGGGCCGCCGGCCTGGAGGAGGTCGTAGTACCAGTTGCCGTCGATGTCGTAGAGCTTGGCCCCCTCGGCTTTGGTGATGACCAGAGGGAAGGGGTAGTTGAAGGCCAGGTTGTGCTGGACCCCGCCGGGGACCACGGTCTTCGCCTGGGCGGTCATGGCCTTGGACCGGGGGCACTTCCCGTTGAAATAGTGCTCCACGTAGTCCGCCAGCTTGTCCCGCCGGATGGAGTAGACCGGCTTCCGGATCAGCTGATCCAGCTGCCCCGTCACCGCCGCCGCGTCCAGATATATGTCGATCGCAAAGCCGTTGTACGCCATAAAAATACCTCCTGTCACCGCAGAAAAACGCCCGCGACATTTTCGTGAACCAATATTCACACTTCCTGAAAACAGGGTACCATAGCCGGCTGGTCCTGTCAACCGCTTTCCGGGGAGAGAAGCGGCGCCGGGGGACAGGGCGGAGGCGGCGGCAGCCGCGCTTTTTGCCGATATCACGGGGCGGGCGTATTGCGTCCGGGGACAATTGGGGATATACTGAAAAAAACAGAATGACGAGGAAATGGCTTCCGGAGGAGGCCGGCTCCCGCCGGAACGCGCGGCAGCCGGAGACGATACGGACAGCCATGGAAGGGACGGAACGTATGCGTGAGACGCCGCTGACAAGTGAGAACCCCCTGGGGTATGAGAGGATATCCAGGCTCCTGCGGAATTTCGCGGTCCCAAGCGTCACGGCGACGCTGGTGGGCTCGCTGTACAATATCGTGGACCAGATCTTCATCGGTCAGGGGGTGGGCTATCTGGGGAACGCGGCCACCAATGTGTCCTACCCCTTCTCCACCATCTGCCTTGCCATCTCCCTGCTGCTGGGGATCGGCGGTGCTTCCCGCTTCTCTTTGTGCCTGGGGCGGGGGCAGCCGGAGAAGGCGGCCCGGATCGCCGGCAACGGCATTGTACTGATGGCCGCCTCCGGGGCGGTGTACCTGCTGATCGGGGAGGCGTTCCTCACGCCGCTGCTGCAGGTCTTCGGGGCCACGGAGGAGGTGCTGCCCTACGCCCAGCAGTACGCGGGGATCACCCTCCTGGGCATGCCCTTCCTGATCCTCACCAACGGCATCAGCAACCTGATCCGGGCGGACGGCAGCCCCCGCTACTCCATGACCTGCATGGTGGCGGGAGCCATCGCCAACACCATCCTGGACCCCATCTTTATCTTTGCCTTCCACTGGGGGGTATTCGGCGCGGCGCTGGCCACGATTCTGGGCCAGATTCTCTCCTTCTTCCTGGCGGTGCGGTACCTGTGGCGCTTCAGGACCATCACCCTCACCCGGGAGAGCTTCCGGCTGGATCTCCGGGACGACCTGCGGACCATGTACATGGGGATCAGCAGCTGCGTCAACCAGGTGGCCATCACCTTTGTCCAGATCGTCCTCAACAACTCCCTGACCTACTACGGCGCGCTGTCTGTCTACGGCAAGGAGATCCCCCTGGCGGCCTGCGGCATCGTCATGAAGACCAACGCCATTCTCATCTCCATCTTTGTGGGCATCGCCCAGGGGGTGCAGCCCATCATCGGCTTCAACTACGGCGCCCAGAAGTACGACCGGGCCCGGCAGGCCTACCTCCTGGCCATCAAGTGCAGCTTTGTGGTCTCTACCGTCGGGTTCTGCCTGTTTCAGTTCATTCCGGGACCCATCATCTCCCTTTTCGGCAGCGGAGACGCGCTGTACTTCGAGTTTGCCATCCTGTTTATGCGGACGTTCCTCTTTATGGTGATTGTGAACGGGGTGCAGATGCTCTCCTCCAACTTCTTTACCGCCATCGGAAAGGCCCTGAAGGGACTGCTGCTGTCTCTGACCCGGCAGGTGTTTTTCCTGATTCCGCTGATCCTGCTGTTGCCCCTGCGGTTCGGGATCTTCGGCGTGCTGCTGGCGGGGCCCATCGCGGATTTCATCGCCTTTGTGGTCTCGGCCCTCCTGGTGCGCCGGGAATTCACGCGGCTGAAAGCCCAGGAGCAGATGCTGAAAAGCTGAGACATGGCCGGAAAGAGAGCCGGACAGGCAATGCCTGTCCGGCTCTTTGCGTACGGTGTATTTTGCCGAAAGAAGCGGGGCGTTTACCGCTCCATCAGGCGGCAGAGCATGGCGGCGGCCTGTCCCCGGGTGGCGGCGGCGGTGCCGTTGTAAGTGCCGCTGATGAGGCCCAGACCCTGGGCCAGGGCGGCATAGCCCAGCTCACCGGCGGGGATGGCGGCGCGGTCCGTGTAGGAGCAGGTGAAGATCCCCTCCAGCCGGGCTACGGAGCCGTAGCCCGCCGCGTCCAGAAGATACCGCACCAGCTCGCCCCGGGTGAGGACGGCCTCGTCGTCCCGGCCCTCCCGGGACAAAATCCCCATCTGATAGGCGATGGCGTAAACCCCGTCACGATCCTGCTCCGGGTCGGCGGGATCGATGGGGGTGTAGCGGAGGCTGTAGAGCAGGCACACCAGATCCCACTGGGTCAGCTCCTTGGCATGCTGGAAGACGCCGCCGGCATAGCCCACGTTGAACCGGGCCAGCCGCAGCACGTCCGTCTCCGCCCAGGTGCCGGCAATGTCGCTGTAGGTGAGGCCGCTGTCCGCCGTCTGCCAGGCGTAGCCCACGGGCTCACCGCTCTTGGCGCCGATGCCCCGGAGGCTGTCCTCCCGCTCCAGGGCGTAGCCCAGCTTCAGGTGGTAGAAGGAGGCAAAGCCCATCTGGATCAGCCGCTGGGACACGGCATCGGAGCCGGTAAGCGTCTCCGGCACCAGCAGGTAGCCCAGGGTCACCGTGTAGGTGTCCATCCAGGCGTCCAGGGCGGCGTCGGCGGAGAGGACGCCCTCCGGGGAGGCGAAGGTGACGGCCTCGTCGTAGTAGTAGGAGAGGCCGCACACGGAGCCGTCGGTGGCGTCCACGCGGACGGTGTAGTACTGGTCCGGGAAGAAGCAGCCGTTCTCCTGCCGGGCGAAGCGGAAGGACCAGGCGGAGACGGACTGCTCACTGTCCAGGGGCCCGGCCTCCTGGCCGGGGGTCTCATAGAGGGCCAGATGGGAGAAGCGGTCCGGGAAGCGGGCCTTGAGGAAGGCCTCCGCCTTCGCCTGGGCCTCCTCCTGGGTGAGAACGGCCTTGTCATCCTCGGTCCAGGGGATGTAGGAGGAGAGCCGCTGGACCTCGCCGGTGCGGGCGTCCACGGTGAAGCTGCGGGTAGCTACGCCCTTGTCGCCGGACTTGCTGTAGCGCAGGGCGCAGGTCACGGGAGCGGCTTCGTCCCCCTCCGCCGTGCCCACGCTGAACCGGGCGGACACCAGTTCATAGCTGGCAAGGCCGTACTCCGTCACGGCCCGGAGAGCGCTGTCCAGGGCCTGAGAGGAGAGGACCCCCTCCATCTGGGCAATGCCCGCCTGCTCCGCCTCGGAGAGGGATTCTTCGGTTTCGGCGGCGGCGGTATCCGAGGCGGCGCCGCTGTCGCCCGCCGCGCCGCCCATGCCGGCGAAGCGGTACATCTCCTCCTCCAGGGCGGTCAGGTCCACCAGCTTCCCGCTCTGGGCGTCCACGTAGAACTCATGGCCGGAATTGGGGAGGTAGCACAGTACCGCCTGGGTGCTGTCGCTGTCGGGGAGGATGTACTCCAGCCGCAGGGACAGGGTGGACTTGAGGGCCGCCGCGGCGTCAGCCTGGGCGGTCTTGGCGTCAGCGCCGGGGATGTCCCCTAGGAACATGGTCCCCGGGGCATCCCGCCAGAACCGGGTCACCTGGTTGTCGGAGGCGCGAACGGTGAGGGAGTAGGTGAGGGGGGAGGGCAGGCCGTTGAGGAGGATGGTTCCGTTGAAGCGGAAGGTGGTGCTGCTGAGGCTGGTGGGCTCACTGGGGTCCTCCAGCACCACGGACTCCACGCCGGGGGTCAGCACCCTGTCCAGGAAGGACTGGGCGGCGGCTTTCGCCTTCGCCGGGTCCCCCTGGGGGAAGGTGGGCAGGCCCTCCTGGCTGCCGGACTCGTCCATGTTGTCATAGCGGTAGTAGCTGATGATGGTGCCGTCGTCCAGGGCGGACACCGAGAGGGAGCCGGTCTGCCCGTCCCAGTAGAGGTCCCACAGGGCGGTGAGCTCCTGCTGGTCGTAGTCCCCCTGGAAATAGGAGTAGTCCTCCGTGTCCAGGGCCAGGGCGGACTTGACGGACTGGGTGATCGCGGTGAGCTTCGCGTCGGCGTCCTCCTCCGCTGCGGCCGCCGGCAGGGCGGCGCCGGTGAGCAGCAGGACGCTCAGAAGCAGGGAGAGCAGCTTCTTCATGTTCATTCCTCCATTTTCTCTCGTAGTTTCGCCTTGACCATATCTTACCATACAAATAGACGAAAACAAACTGCCGATGTTCCTCCTGCTTGGAGAAATTTCCAAATAAACGCTCTGCTGCCCGCTCCAACCCCGTGCAGCAGGGGAAGGGACGAGGAAGAAAAAAGGACCCGCGCCTCTCCCATTGAGAGCGCGGGTCCCGATCCTATAAACAATGGAATTGCCGCTCAGCGGATGATCCGCTGGATGTCCTCGCTGCGGCCCAGCACCAGCAGGTGCTCGTCCTCCTTGAAGGTGTAGTCCGGGTGGAGGTTGGGCCGGATCACGTCGTCCTTCACCACACCGATGACGGTCATGTTGTACTTGACCCGGAAGTTCAGCTCCTTGAGGCTCTTGCCCAGCCACCGCTTGAGGGGCTGGAGCTCATAGATGGAGTAGTCGGCGTTGAGGCGGATGCAGTCGAAGATGTTGTCGGAGCTGGCGCTGACGGCGATATTGGAGGCGATCTCCCGCTCGGGGTAGATGACCTCGTCGGCGCCGTTGCGCAGAAGGAACTTGGCCTGGGTGTCGTCGTCGGCCTTGCTGAACACCCGCTTGGCCCCCAGCTCCTTGAGAAGGCTGGTGATCTGGAGGCTGGCGAGGACGTTGGAGCCCATGCAGACGAAGCAGGCGTCGAAGTTGTCCACGCTGAAGGAGCGCAGCACCTCCTCGTGGGTGCAGTCGCCCACCTTGGCGCTGACCACGTAGGGCAGCACGTCCTCCAGGGCCTCGCCCGCCTTATCCACCACCATGATCTCACAGCGCTGCTGGGCCAGGGCGTGGCACAGGTGGTGGCCGAAGGAGCCCAGACCGATGATCAGAAATGACTTCATTTGCAGATACCTCGCTTTCTCAGCCGATGGTGATCCGTTCCCTGGGGAGGGTCACGGGGGGAAGGGCCTTCTTTTCCAGCAGGGCCACGGCGAAGGAGATGCTGCCCACCCGGCCGCAGTACATCAGAAAGATGATGACCGCCCGGCTGACGGCGGTGAGACTCCGGGTGACGCCGGTGCTCATGCCCACGGTGCCGATGGCGGAAAAGACCTCAAAGAGAACCTCTGTCAAGGGTAAAGACTGTACACCGCAGATCACCAGCGTGCCGCCCAGCACCAGGAACAGGTTGGTGAAGAGCACCGACGTGGCCTTCTTCAGCGCGTCGTCCTCAATGCTGCGGCCGAAGACGTTGGTGCTCTGCTCCCGCCGGACGCCGGCAATGGTGTGGAGCAATATTACCGCCACGGTGGTGGTTTTGATGCCGCCGGCGGTGGAGCCGGGGCTGCCGCCGATGAACATGAGGACCATCGTGAGTAGGAGACTGCCGGAGCTGAGGGCGGCGGTGTCCGTGGTGTTGAAGCCGGCGGTGCGGGGGGTGACCGCGTCGAAGAGGGCGCAGAGAATCTGCTCCCCCAGAGGCCGTCCGGCCCCCAGGTTGCTGCGCTCAAAGAGGAAGAAGAGAAGGGCGCCGCCGAAGATCAGCAGGGTGGAGGTGGCCAGGACCACCTTGGTCTGCAGGCGGTAGCGCCGCCAGCGCAGGCCGTTGTGCAGGAGGTCGTCCCACACCAGAAAGCCGATGCCGCCCACGGTGATGAGTCCCATGATGGTCAGGCTCACCAGGGGGTCCCCGGCGTAGGCCACGAAGGAGGAATACTCGCCGCTGTGGGGGCCCATGAGGTCGAACCCCGCGTTGCAGAAGGCGGAGATGGAGTGCCACACGCCGTAGTAGATGCCCCGGCCCGGGCCGTACTGAGGCACGAACCGCAGGGACAGGAGGGCCGCCCCCAGTCCCTCCGCCAGCAGGGTGCCGAAGAAGATCCGCTTGACGAAGGGGACGATGCCGCTGAGCTGGTAGTGGCTGATGCTGTCCACCACCACCTCCCGCTGCCTCAGGCCCAGCCGCCGCCGCAGCAGCAGCATGAACAGCGTGGCGATGGTCATGAAGCCCAGGCCGCCCACCTGGATGAGGGCGATGATCACCACCTGGCCGAAGGTGCTCCAGTAGGTGCCGGTGTCCCGGACCACGAGGCCGGTGACGCAGGTGGCGGAGGTGGCGGTGAAGAGGGCGTCGCCGAAGGAGGCGCCGCCGGGGGTCTGGGTGGATACCGGCAGCATCAGAAGCCCGGTACCTGCCAGAATAATAAGGAAAAAGCCCAGGGCGATGATCTGCAGGCTGGAGAGCTTGGCTTTTCTCGGCCGTTGTCGTTCCTTCATAAGAGATGGACCCTCACTAGATCCCCGCTGCGGGACGAAAGGGGAGAACCTTCTTCCGAAACCACGGCGGATAATGACGCACGGGGGAGCGGCGGCCGCGCGCGGTCCCCGCTCCCACAATATCTGGTATGCATGGTACCACACATCCAATAGGAGCGCAAGGGCTCCGCCGCCCTTTTCACGGGAAATTCACAGGACCGGGAAGGAAGAAACGCCCGGCCGCGGCCAGCCGGGCGTGAGGTGGATTTTTCTGACAGAGGGTCAGCGGGAACCGGGAATCACGGGCTTTTCCGGCACAGGCAGGTCTTCGTCCGCAGGCGGTTCCCCGGAGACCTCGGACGGTTCCCCGGGGGCGGACGGAGCGGTCCCCTCCGGCTGGGCGGGTTGGGCCGCCCCCTCGACAGGCGCCTGTTGGTCCGGCTGCTGAGATTCCTGGGGCTCCTGGGGCTGTTCTTCGGCGGAAGGTTCGCTGCCGGCGGGGGCCTCCGGCTCCGGCAGGGCGAGAGGCGTGTCCGTCCTGCCGTGGGTGGTGAAGTAGGTGTAGCCGTAGAACTGGCCGGGCTGCAGCAGCTCCCCGTAGTAGTACGCCATCAGCTCGCTGACGGTGACCAGCTGGTAGCCCTGCCGGATCAGCCAGGGGACCAGGATCTTCACCGCCTCCACGGTGGTCTCATAGGAGCTGTGGAGCAGGACGATCTCCCCGTCCAGGCCGGGCAGGGACTGGACATAGGAGACGACCTTGCCGGTGTCCCGGCTCTTCCAGTCCTCGGTATCTATTGTCCAGGTGATGACGCTGCGGCCGGTATCGTGCTTCACGGCGCTGTTCACCGCACCGTAGGGCGGGCGCAGCAGGGTGGGGGCAAAGCCCACCGCGTCGATGAAGGCCTGGTCCGCGGCGGCCAGGTCGTTCATGAGGGCCTCGGCGCTGAGCTTGCTGAGGTCCTTATGTACATAGGAGTGGCTGCCGATCTCGCAGCCCAGCTCCACCATCCGGCTCAGGGGCTGGGGACAATTGGCCACGTTGCGCCCCACCTCAAAGAAGGTGGCCACGGCGCGGTTCTCCTCCAGGATATCCAGGATCATGTCGGAGTAGGCGGCGTTGGGCCCGTCGTCAAAGGTCAGCGCCACCATGGGCTTGGTGGGGTCCACGGTCCGGGGACTCTCCGGGGACGCAGCGTTCTCGCCGCTTGCGCCGTCCGCTGACTCCGGGGCCGCGGGGAGCTGCCCGGGATCAGAAACCGCCGGCTCTCCGGAGGAGGGCTCGGATGTTTCCGGCTCCCGGGAGGTGACCGGCTCCTTTTCCGGCCCCTTCTCTGAGGGAGAATCGTCGCGGGGCGGATGGGTTCCATGGAGCAGCTGTTCGTCGTGATCGGACGGGGCGCTGGATGACGTATCGGTACCGCCGCCGACGGCAGAGACCGGACCGACGCAGGCGGTACAGCTCAGGATCAGGGCGGCGGAGAGGAGAAAAGCGAGCAAACGATTCATGGCGGGGACTTCCTTCGACAGAATTTTACATATACCCCATTATCCATGGAACCGCCGCCGAAAACAAGAGGAAATTGGTAACAGTTTGGAAACCAATAATTACAAGCCGTCCCCCTGGTCGTGCCGGGGCTTGTAGGGGGCGTACCAGATGTTCCAGTGGAGGGAATAGGCCCGGTAGACCGACTCCCCGGCGCAGAGGATGGTGAGACGCTCCGCCTCCGGATGGTCGTAGAGGAAGTCCATTACCGCCTTGAGGACCACCGGAACCGCTTTTTCCACGGGAAAGCCCATGGAGGCCGTATCGAAACAGGAGAGGGTCAGGGAGCGCTCCCCCTGCTCCAGGGACCAGGCCAGCTGGGATACGCACCACCGGGCCAGATCCTCCGGTGCGGCGAGATAGATGAGGGGCATGGGCAGGTGATCCTCCCGCCGCAGGGTGACTTTTTGGGTCATGACTAAGACCTCCTTAACGAGATGTTTACATAATTTACAGTTTCTTCATGAATGACATCGGTTTGTAACTTGAGGGAAAGCCTGGAATTTGGTATACTGAGTCCCAGAAAGGAAGCCGCCCGGCCCCGGACCACGGTGGGGAGGCGGCATTTAGACAGGAAAGGAGACTATAACGTGCAGAAAATCGTACCTTCTTACAGCGGCACATTGCGCAGCCATCTGGTGGAGGTGCCCCAGTGCATCGCCGAGTGCACCGGCATCCGGATCTTCGGCCGCCGGATCAAGTCCCTGGTGTTTTCCACGGACGTGGCCATCATCAAGAATATCAATGGCGACGCCATCATTGCCGTCTATCCCTTTACCCCCCAGCCCAGCATTGCCCAGGCTATCATCAGCGTATCCGATGTGCCGGTGTTCGTGGGCGTGGGCGGTGGTGTGACCAATGGCCGGCGCAGCGTAAGGCTGGCCACCTACGCCGAGCACCAGGGGGCCTTCGGTGTGGTGGTGAACGCCCCTATCGCCGACGAGACCATCGCCCAGATCAAGGACGTGGTGGATATCCCGGTGATTGCCACCATTGTCTCCGATCAGATGGACGTGGGCAAGCGCATTGAAAGCGGAGCGGATATCCTCAATGTGTCCGGCGCCGCCCAGACCCCGGAGATTGTGCGGAAGATCCGCAGCGAGTTCCCCGATATTCCCATCATCGCCACCGGCGGCCCCACTGATGAGACCATCATGGAGACCATCCGGGCCGGGGCCAACGCCATCACCTATACGCCGCCCACCAACGGCACCCTGTTTGCCGAGAGCATGCGGCGCTACCGGGCCAGATATATTCCAGAGGAGTGACAGCCGTCACTTCTCTCAGCGTGTCGATTTTATCGACACGCTTCAAAAAATGCAAGCATTTTTGAGGGGATGCAGCCCGCGGCGTCGCACTCGCTGTGCTCGCACGCTTGCGGGCTGAGAAGTGTTTTTTCCGAGGCGCATGTCCCCGGAAAAAACAGATTGCACCTTATTTTGCCGCCTTCGGGCGGCAAAACTCCGCGAGGCTTTTCGACAGATTGAGAGGAGTGACAGACGTCACTCCTCTGTTTTTGTGTTGGTGTCCTCCCCGGCGGGAGTCTCCGGGGCAGGGGGCAGCTCCACCAGCCCCTCCAGGTCCGCTGTGGTGATGGTGAGAATGTCCTCGTCGGAGGGGGCCTCCAGGGCCGCCACCCGGTTGGCCTGGTTGGCCACGATCCGCTCGAACAGATTCCGGACGTCCCGTGCGTTGCCGAAGTTCTCGTCCCGGTCCTCATAGAGCGCCTCCAGGTATTTCCGGACCGCCCCGGCGGCGGCCTCATCCAGCCGGTAGTCGTTGCCCTTCACCTGGGTGAGGAAGATCTCGTAGAGCTGTTCGCCGTTGTAGTCCGCAAAGAAGAGGTATTTGTTGAACCGGGACTTGAGGCCCGGATTGCTGTCGATGAACCGGGGCATGAGGCTGGCGTACCCCGCCACGATCACCACAAAGTCGTCCCGATGGTCCTCCATGGCCTTGAGGACGGTGTCGATGGCCTCCTGGCCGAAGTCCTTGTCGGCGTTCTCCGGGGCCAGGGAGTAGGCCTCGTCGATGAACAGCACGCCCCTCAGAGCCTTCTGGATGACCTCCTGGGTTTTGATGGCGGTCTGGCCCACATAGCCCGCCACCAGCCCGCTGCGGTCCACCTCCACCAGGTGGCCCTTGCTGAGAAGGCCCAGGGCGCTGAAGATCTTGCCGATGATCCGGGCTACCGTGGTCTTGCCGGTGCCGGGGTTGCCGGAGAACACCAGGTGGAGGGACATGTCGGGGCACTTGAGGCCCCGCTCCTTCCGCAGGGCCCGGACCTTCACCAGGTTTACCAGGCTCTCCACGTCCTTCTTCACCGCCTCCAGGCCGATGAGGGCGTTCAGCTCCGCCATGGCCTCCTCCAGGGTGGGCCTGGGGGTCTCCTCCGGAGCGGATTGATGAGGGGCAGTCTCCGGCGGGGCGGGCGGCGGCGCGTCCTCCTCCTTCACCGGCAGGGGGTCCAGGGGGCTGCGGGAGGGTTCAGACGGCGTGCCGAAGAAGTCGCTGTAGAGGCTGCGGGACTTGTCCCGGGAGAGAACCCGGCTGAACTCGTCCATGATGTCGTTGAGCTCTTTGGCGGAGGTCTCCGGGGAGGGCCGGGAGCCGCCCAGGTAGTGCGCCGGCCCCGGCGTGAGGGTCACCGGCGGCACGCCGGCCCTGTCGCAGACGGTGACCAGCTGGTCGTACAGGGTGGTGATCCGCCTGCTCTCGGAGAAGGAGAAGCTGCCGTCGCAGGCGGCGCAGAGCATCAGAAGGTTCTTCTGGATCTCCGCGAAGGTGCGGCTGCGGCTCTCTCCCCGGCGGACGTCGTCCTCCGCCAGCTTCTGGAAGAACTCCGGCACCCCCACTGTGTAGTACGGATTGTCACGGTAGTAGGCCATGGCCTTGCCGAACTGAGCGGCGGTGAAGCGGACGGGGCGGTCCGTGTAGATCTGGCTGATGCCGGCAAGGCCGCCGCCCTGGTCCGGAGACCCCGCCCAGAGGTACAGGGCGCAGGCCCGGAAGTAGGCGTCCACGTCCCGGGTGGTGACGCCCAGCTCCGGCGGCAGGCTCTGACAGAAGTGACCCACGCTCTCGGCGTAGTCACGGTGAAAATTCTTGCTCATAGTGCCTCCCAGAGAAAGGAAGATTGATTTTGGGTATCAGTATAGCATACCCGGATCGGGAAATAAAGTAGGTAGGGCCATTCCCGTTTTTCTCCCCCAAAAATTAATGAGTCCTGTACTTGACGGGGAGGGGGGAACAGGATAGGATAGAGGGGAAAGGCGCCCCGCCGGACAGTGGTTGGCGCCGCTGAGGACAGGGCGCCGGGAGGGCCGGCTTTCCCCTGAATCGCCGCGCCCGCGGCGCCGCACGGAGGTCACTATGGAGATTCCCAAGACAACGATGAAAAAACTGCTGCTGCTGATCGCCTTTGCCGCTCTGGCCTTCACGGCCTTCCAGTGGATCGACGGCGTGGCGGTGGCGCTGCGTTTCCTGGCGGAGCTGCTGTCCCCGTTCTTAGGCGGGGCGGCCCTGGCCTTTATTCTGAATGTGCCCATGCGCTTTCTGGAGCGGAATCTCTTCTCCTGGGCCGGGAAGGATAGGCGGGGGAAGGCGCGCCTGCCCCGGAGCCTGGTGCGGGCGCTGAGCCTCCTTCTGACCTTTGTGCTGGTGGCCCTGGTGGTGATGGTCCTGGCGTTGGTGGTGGTGCCGCAGCTGACGGAGACCATCGCGGGGCTCTCCGTCACCATTCAGGCCGCGGTGACCAAGGCCCTGCTGTGGGCGGAGGACCAGTTTGCCAACAACCCCCAGATCGTGGCCTGGCTGGAAGGGCTCACCATCGACTGGCGCTCCATCGACTGGGAGTCCATTCTCTCCAATGTGGCGGACTTCCTGCGCAACGGCGCGGGGGACGTGCTCAATTCCACCATCTCCGCCGCCAAGAGCATGGTCAGCATTCTCACCTCCTCCTTCATCGCTCTGGTGTTTGCCTGCTATATCCTCCTGCAGAAGGAGAAGCTGGGGCTCCAGTGCCGCAAGGCCCTCTTTGCCCTGCTGCCCAAAAAGGCGGCGGAGCGGATCATCTCCGTGTGCAGCCTCAGCCACCGGGTGTTCTCCAGCTTTATCACCGGCCAGTGCGTGGAGGCGGTGATCCTGGGCACCATGTTCTTCGTGGTCATGTCCATCCTGAAGATGCCCTACGCCCTGCTGGTGGGCTGCCTCATCGCGGTGACGGCCCTGATCCCCATTGTGGGCGCCTTCATCGGCTGCGCCGTGGGCGCCTTCCTCATCCTGATGGTGTCCCCCATGCAGGCCCTGATCTTTGTCATCATGTTCCTCATCCTCCAGCAGGTGGAGGGGAACCTCATCTATCCCCATGTGGTGGGCAGCTCCGTGGGCCTTCCCTCCATCTGGGTGCTGTTTGCCGTCACCATCGGCGGCAGCCTCATGGGCGTGGTGGGGATGCTCCTCTTCATCCCCCTGACCTCGGTGCTCTACACCCTCTTCCGGGAGTTCGTCTACAAGCGGCTGCGGGAGAAGAACATCCGGGTAAAATAGCGGAAAGAAGAACGCCGTCCGGGCACAGGCCCGGACGGCGCTTTTTTGTGGGAGGAGGGGTCAGGTCTTGCGCAGCCAGTCCGGCAGGGAGCGGCTGCGGACCCCGGAGACGATGCCCATGGCGGCGTAGAGGGTGACGATGGAGCTGCCGCCGGAGCTGAAGAAGGGGAGGGTCAGGCCGATGACCGGCATGACGAAGAGGCACATGCCGATGTTCTCCACGGTCTGGAAAATCAGCATGGTGCCAAAGCCCACGCAGATGAGGCTCCCCATGGTGCTCTTGGCGATCCGGGCGGTCTGGAAGCAGCGGTAGACCAGGAGGAACTCCAGGACGATGATGGCCAGGCACCCCACCATCCCCAGCTCCTCTCCGCACACGGCGAAGATGAAGTCAGTCTGCCGCTCCGGCAGGTTCTCCGCGAAGGAGGACTGGGTCTGGATGCCGTTAAAAAGCCCCTGACCGAAGAGTCCGCCGGAGCCGATGGCCATAAGGCTCCGGGTCTGCTGCCAGCCCACCCCGTCGGGGTTGTAGCTGTGGTCGAAAAGGACGATAAACCGCTGCAGAATATGGCTGGGCAATTTCTCCAGCAGGACCAGCGCGCCGATGCCTATGCCCATAATGCCGAACCCCGCTACAAACCAGTACCAGGCAAGGCCGGCGGCCAGGGCCATGCCGGCGTAGATCATGAGGTATACCAGGCCGCTGCCGGCGTCGGAGGAGATGGCCACGATCCATACGAACATCAGTCCCGCATGGGCCGCCGGCCAGAAGAGGGAATCCAGGCCCTTCATTTTCCGGTTGTCCCGGAACCAGGCCATCTGCTTGGCCAGCAGGATGGTGAAGGTCAGCTTCACGATCTCCGACGGCTGGATGCTGGTGGGCAGCCAGGAGGCGGTGAGCCAGGACTTGTTGCCGTATTTTCCCGTCCCCAGCGGGGTGAGCAGGAGGGCGATAAAGCCCAGATTGAAGAGAAAAAACCATTTCCACTTCTCAGAGTAGTGCTCTACATCCAGCGTGGAGAAGATGAAGTAGGCGAACAGTCCGATGACTGCAGCGGCGCCCTGGATGATGACGTCCCGGTAGCTGTTGGTGTAATTGGTGGCGCTGGCAATCAGGATGATGCCGTAAATGGTAGCCGTCAGGCACAGACCCAGCAGCACCATATCCGCTTTTTTTACGATATACTTGACGGCGCCCAGAATCTGGGCAAAGACGGACAACAGCGTCACCTCCCCATATCAAACCAGCATAAGTGTACCACACAAGGTATGTTCTGTAAACCACCGGTTTTTCCAATTTTTCTCCGCGTCCCCCTTTCCTCCGCCCGCTTTCCGTGATATACTACCATGTCGAGTATAAATAGGAGGGGCGGCAATGGAGTATCTCTCTCACAGCGAGCAGGAGACGGAAGACCTGGGGGCCTCGTTGGCGTCGCGGCTCAGGGCCGGGGACGTGGTGGCCTACCGGGGGGACCTGGGGGCGGGGAAGACCGCCTTCACCCGGGGCCTGGCCCGGGGGCTGGGCTGCGGGGGCCGGGTGACCAGCCCCACCTTCACCATCGTCAACGAGCACGAGGGAAAAATCCCCCTGTTCCACTTCGATCTCTACCGCCTGGGGGACGAGGAGGAGCTGTGGGACATCGGCTGGGAGGACTACCTGGGCCGGGGCGGCGTGTGCGCCGTGGAGTGGAGCGAGAATTTTCCCTCGGCTTTGCCGCCGGACAGCGTCACCGTCACCATCCGCCGCTGCCCGGAAAATGAGGACTGGCGGCGCATTACTGTAGAGGGGGTGTCCCTGAAATGACGATTTTGGCCCTGGAGACCACCGCCAAGGCGGCCTCCTGCGCGGTACTGCGGGAGGGTATGCCCCTGGCTGCCGCCTGGCAGGCTACCGGCCTTACCCACAGCCGGACCTTGATGCCCATGGTGGAGGACATGCTGAAAAACAGCGAGCTGACCCTGACGGATATGGACGCCATCGCGGTGGCGGCGGGTCCCGGCTCCTTCACCGGGCTGCGCATCGGCATCGCCGCGGTGAAGGGACTGGCCTGGGCGGCGGAGAGGCCCTGCGTCGGGGTGTCCACCCTGGAGGCCATGGCCTGGCCCCTGGCCCACCTGACGGGCACCATCGTCTGCGCTATGGACGCGAGAAGGCAGCAGATCTACAACGCCGTGTTTGCCGCTGAGCAGGGTACGCTGAGACGCCTGTGCCCGGACCGGGCCATCTCCCTGGCGGAGGCGGCGGAGGAGCTGCGGCACGCCGCCGGCCCCATCACCGTGGTGGGGGACGGCTGGAAGCTGTGTACCGATTTCCTGACGGAGCGGGGGATCGCCTGTCAGGCCGCGGTGCCCCACCTGCGGCTTCAGAGCGCCGTGGGAGTGGCCATGGCGGCGGAGCGGCTGGGTCCGGAGGGTTGGGTGTCCGCCCAGGACCTGGCCCCGGTATACCTTCGCCTGAGCCAGGCGGAGCGGGAGCGGCTGGCCCGGCTGAACCAGGATTGACGGACCAATTTTTCTGCCACAACAGACAATAGTAACTTGCGGTGTCCCGGGACTTTTCTGTCCCGGGACGTGTTTTTGCAGCGCGGGGGAGCAGGAAAAGCGACCGATGGCCGCCGCCCCATCTGATCCCATCAAAAATACCGGTGCTGATACTTTGATAGGGCCAGTTTCCCTGCTATACTACAGCAAACCAACAAGAAGGAAGTGCGGCTTATGAAGCGTATCGTCAGCATCCAGGACATCTCCTGTCTGGGCAAGTGCTCTCTCACGGTGGCCCTGCCCATCCTCTCCGCCATGGGGGTGGAGTGCTCCATCGTCCCCACGGCGGTGCTGTCCACCCACACCATGTTCCAGAATTTCACCTGCAAGGACCTGACGGACCAGATCGGCCCCATCGCCCGGCACTGGAAGGAAGAGAAACTGGGCTTTGACGCCATTTACACCGGCTATCTGGCCTCCAAGGAGCAGATCGGGGACATCTGCGCCTTCTTTGACGACTTCAAGACCGGGGACAACCTCATCGTGGTGGACCCGGTGATGGCGGACAACGGCAAGCTCTATCCCGCCTTCTCTCCGGAGTTTCCGGCGGAGATGGCCAAGGTCTGCGCCAGGGCGGACCTCATCGTCCCCAACCTGACGGAGGCCAGCCTCCTCACGGGACTGCCCTACCGGACGGAGTACGACGAGGGCTATATCAGGGAGATGCTCCAGGCCCTGGCCAGGCTGGGTCCCCGGTATGTGGCCCTCACCGGCGTCAGCTTTGAGAAGGGAAGACTGGGGGTCATGTACTACGACAAGGAGAAGGACACCTACGGCAGCTATTTCACCGAGCACCTGCCCGCCAGCTTCCACGGTACCGGCGACGTGTTCGCCTCCACCTGCGTGGGCGGCCTGATGCGTGGGCTGCCCCTGGGGGAGGCCCTGGCCCTGGCGGCGGACTACACCGTGGAGTGCATCCGGCTGACCCTGGCCGCTCCCGATGCCAAGTGGTATGGCGTGGAGTTTGAGAGCGCCATCCCCTACCTGGTGGGCCGACTGTCCTGAGGCAAATCGGGGCGCACCTGTATCTTGCATTTTCTGCCGCGCTGTTGTACAATAACTCCCGGGAATCTGAAGATGGAGTATGTGCAGGTGGGAGGAACCCAATAGCTGGACATTTCGCTCTGCTCCGTCATACAAAAGAAAAGGAGTATATTGCTATGTACAGTGAGAAAGTCCATATTGTCGATCACCCCTTGGTGGCCCACAAGCTGACCATCCTGCGGGATAAGAACACCTCCACCAAGGATTTCCGGGAGATCGTCTCCGAGATCGGGATGCTCCTCACCTACGAGGCCACCCGGGACCTGCCCCTGACGGAAAAAGAGGTGGAGACGCCCATGGCCAAGACCATGGCCCCCACCCTCAAGGGCAAGAAGTTTGCCGTGGTGCCCATCCTCCGGGCGGGTCTGGGGCTGGTGGACGGCGTGCTGCGGATGGTGCCCTCCGCCCGGGTGGGCCACATCGGCCTCTACCGCAACGAGGAGACCCTGGAGCCGGTGAAGTACTTCTGCAAGATGCCCAAGGACATCGCCGAGCGGGACGTCATCATTGTGGACCCCATGCTGGCCACCGGCGGCTCCGCCGCCGCCGCCATCGGCTTCATGAAGGAGTACGGCTGCACCAACATCAAGCTCATGGTGCTGCTGGCGGCCCCCGAGGGCATCGAGCGGCTCCAGCGGGAGTATCCGGATGTGGACATCTACTGCGGCGCGGTGGACAGCCACCTCAATGAGATCGGCTATATCGTCCCCGGCCTGGGCGACGCCGGAGATCGGATCTTCGGCACCAAGTAAGGCTGACGGGCGGCGGCGCCCAGGCCGCGCCGGGAGACGCGTACAAGCGTCCCGCGCAGCGGGACCTTGCCGCAGGACGGATTCATTCCGCCTGAGGATGTGCAGATAGAAGGGGTCCCCGGCTTGCCGGAGGCAAGCTGGGGCGACGCCGGAGACCGGATCTTCGGCACCAAGTAAGGCCGGCATTGATTTCTGATAAAAGGCCCGGCGGGCGGCAGCCCGCCGGGCCTTTCGCTATCCTGCACAAAAATGAACGGCGGATTTTCGGCGGCGGGGGGCCATTGTTTTTTTCAACAAGCCGTTGCATTTTTTTGCACGCTGTTTTATAATGTAATCACAATTCAAGAATGATAGCTGTAAGGAAGTGCTTCGCGCACGGGCTGAAACTATCACTCCGGCTTTTGCTTGAGTGTTTCAAATCCCCTGGGGATTTGAAACATTTTTTGTTACCGGGGTGTGTCGCACCATATGGATGAAGAAAAGGAGGAAAACGCGATGTATATTCTGGCAAACGGACGGCTCATCACCCGGAACAGCGCCCTGCCCTACCTGAGGGACGGCGGCGTGGTCATCGACGGCACCAGGATCCTGGAGGTGGGGACCACCACAGATCTGAAGGCCAAGTACCCCCAGGCGGAGTTCATCGACGCCAAGGGCGGCGTCATCATGCCAGGTCTGGTCAATGCCCATACCCACATCTACTCCGCCCTGGCCCGGGGCCTTTCCATCAACGGTTTCAACCCCACCAACTTCTTTGAGGTGCTGGACGGCCAGTGGTGGTACATCGACCGCCACCTGACCCTGAAGGGTACCCGGGCCAGCGCCGACGCCCTGTATATGGACTGCATCAAGCAGGGCGTTACCACCATCTTTGACCACCACGCCTCCTACGCGGAGGTCCCCGGTTCCCTGATGGAGATCGCGGACAGCGCCAAAAAGTTCGGTATCCGCTCCTGCCTGTGCTATGAGGTCAGCGACCGGGACGGAGAGGAGAAGTGCCTGCAGGCCATCCAGGAGAACGCGGATTTCATCACCTACTGTGAGAAAAATCCCAGCGACATGCTGGCGGCCATGTTCGGCGGCCACGCCCTCTTTACCATCTCCGACAAGACCTTTGAGCGGATGGTGGAGGCCAACAACGGCCGCACCGGCTTCCATATCCATGTCTCCGAGGGCATGAACGACGTCTACGACAGCCTCCAGAACTACGGCCGCCGCCCGGTCCAGCGGCTCCAGGACCACGGCATCCTGGGTCCCAAGACCATCCTGGGCCACTGCATCCATGTGAATACCGCCGAGATGGAGATCATCCAGGCCACCGGCACCATGACGGTAAACAACCCGGAGAGCAACATGGGCAACGCCGTGGGCTGCAGCCCTGTCCTCCAGCTCATGAAGCGGGGCATCACCGTGGGCCTTGGTACCGACGCCTATACCAACGACATGCTGGAGAGCATCAAAGTTGCCCTCACCATCCAGCGCCACAATGCGTGCCTGCCCAACGTGGGCTGGTGCGAGGTGACGGATATGCTCTTCAAGAACAACCCCATCATCGGGGAGAAGTACTTCGGCGTGCCCCTGGGGAAGCTGGCCCCCGGCGCCGCCGCCGACGTGATCGTCATGGACTACAAGCCCTTCACGCCCTTCTCCGACGCCAACATCGACGGCCATATGCTCTTCGGCATGACAGGCCGCCAGTGTGAGACAACCATCTGCAACGGCAAGGTCCTCATGAAGGACCGCCAGCTGGTGGGCATCGACGAGGAGGCCGAGAATGCCCATATTCTGGAGGAATCCAAGAAACTTTGGGGTGCGCTGAACCACTGCGAATACTAAGCAGCCGCTCTCGGCCTCCTCACCGCCGCGAAGCGGCGTACAAGCGTTTTGCGCGGGAAGCGCAAAACCTTGGGACGGCGGAATTCACTTCCGCCGGACAAAGTGGGAATAGGGCTCCCATGGGGCCGGCCCCATGGGAAGGGCCGAGAATGCCCACATTCTGGAGGAATCCAAGAAACTTTGGGGTGCGCTGAACCACTGCGAATATTAAAATCGGGGCTTCCCCGGCCCCGGACCCCGGGGTACTTTTCCCTCGCCGGAAAAGTACCCAAAAGGGCGCCAGGGAGACCCTGGACCCCCTCTTTTTGTCTAATTGGACACTATCAGGGGAGATGCCCAGTTGCCACTGAAATGCCTCTTTGCCTCCGGTTCCCTCGTAATTGGTGCGGTGGGTATCTGACCTTGCCTGACGGCCCTCGTGCTAATAGGTGTTTCCTAGTATGCAGCAATAGATATATCTATCCCTTTAAGCCCGTAGGCCCCTATCTGCTAACCCCGCCCGCGGCGGATTCAAATGAGGACAGGGCGTCAGCCGAAGCCAGACGAGAAAACCGCCGCAGATCAGATGCCAAAAGAAGCCGATTCAGTGGCTGCGCAGTTGCAGCCTCGATACCGACCGATTGGACAAACAACGGGGTCCGGGGTGTCCCCGGCGGCGTTTTGGTTACTTTGCCGCCGAGGGCAAAGTAACCGCGGGGCACGGGGGCGCGTAGCCCCTGGCGAATAGCACCCTGGGTGCGGGGGCGGAGCCCCCGTCAAATAGCGCCCGGGGACCGGGGCTGGAAGCCCCGTTAAGAACGATCCCGCCTGTGGGCGCGTAAGCCCACGATAAAAAGGAGGAAACAAACATGTCTGAACTGATGATCCCCATTCCGTTCCGGGAACTGATGACCTGGATCACCACCGAGTACGCCCGGGAGGGCTCCGTATTCGGCGTCCACCGGCCCTACAAGGCCGGGGAGAAGAAGCTGCCCATCTTCGGCGGCGAGACCATCGAGACACCCTTCGGCCCCGCGGCCGGTCCCAATACCCAGCTGGCCCAGAATATCATTGCCTCCTACTTCGCCGGGGCCCGGTTCTTTGAATTGAAAACCGTCCAGAAGATGGACGGCGCGGACCTGGCGGCCTGTGTCAACCGCCCCTGCATTCTGGCGGAGGACGAGTGCTACAACTGCGAGTGGAGTACGGAGCTCTACGTTCCCCAGGCCTACGAGGAGTATGTGAAGGCCTGGTGCGCCTGCAAGATCCTGGCCAAGGTGTACGGCCTGGGCGATCCCAACGGCTTTGTGTTCAATATGTCCGTGGGCTACGACCTGGAGGGCATCAAGGGCCCCAAGATCGACAAGTACCTCACCGAGATGGTGGACGCCTCCAGCACCCCCATCTTCCGGGAGTGCATTGCGGTGCTCAAGGAGATGTTCCCCCAGGAGAGCACCTACATCGATACCATCCCTGCCCGGGTGTCCGACAGCGTCACCGTCTCCACCCTCCACGGCTGCCCGCCGGATGAGATCGAGCGCATCGCCTCCTATCTCATCACCGAGAAGCACCTGCATACCTTCGTAAAGTGCAACCCCACCATCCTGGGCTATCAGTCCGCCCGGGACATCCTGGACGGCATGGGCTACGACTATATCGCCTTCGGGGAGAAGCACTTTGACGAGGACCTCCAGTACAGCGACGCCATCCCCATGTTCCGCCGCCTCCTGAAGCTGGCGGGGGACAACGGCCTTGAGTTCGGTCTCAAGCTCTCCAACACCTTCCCGGTGGACGTCAAGCGCAATGAGCTGCCCAGCGAGGAGATGTACATGGCGGGCAAGAGCCTCTTCCCTCTGACCATCGAGATGGCCCGGCGGATCGCCAAGGAGTTTGACGGCAGGCTCCGCCTCAGCTACTCCGGCGGCGCGGACTTCTTCAACATCGACAAGCTCTTCGCCTGCGGCATCTGGCCCATCACCATGGCCACCACGGAGCTCAAGCCCGGCGGCTACCAGCGCTTCAAGCAGATTGCGGAGAAGCTGGAGATACTGCGCTTCCACCCCTTCACCGCCGTGGACGTGGAGAAGGTGGAGGCCCTGGCTATCGCCATCCGCAGCGACAAGTACCACGTGAAGGCGGTCAAGCCCCTGCCCCGGCGGAAGCTCTACAGCAAGGTGCCTCTCATCGACTGCTTCACCGCCCCCTGCAAGGGCGGCTGCCCCATCGGCCAGGACATCCCCGAGTATATCGAGCTCTGCCGGCAGGGTGAGTATGCCCGGGCCCTGGAGGTGATTCTGGAGAAGAACCCCCTGCCCTTCATCACCGGCACCATCTGCGCCCACCACTGCATGGACAAGTGTACCCGGAATTTCTACGACCAGTCCGTCCAGATCCGGGCCACCAAGCTGGTGGCGGCGGAGCGGGGCTACGACGCGGTGATGGGGAAGCTCCAGCCCCCCACCCCTGTCTATGACGGCAAGAAGGTGGCCGTCATCGGCGGCGGCCCCACCGGCATGGCGGCGGCCTATTTCTGCGCCAGGGCCGGTATCCCCACCACCCTCTTTGAGAAGGAGAACGTCCTGGGCGGTATCGTCCACCAGGTGATCCCCGCCTTCCGCATCAGTGACGAGGCCATTGAGAAAGACGCGGCCCTCATGAGAAAGATGGGTGTGGAGGTGAAGCTGGGGGCCCCCGCTCCCGCCGTGGAGGCGCTGAAGCAGCAGGGCTATACCCATATCCTCTTTGCCGTGGGCGCCTGGAAGGCCGGGAAGCTGGATATCCCCGGCAATGTGAAGCCCGTCATCGGCTGGATGAAGGACGTGAAGGCCGGCAAGAGGGAGCCTCTGGGCCATGTGGCGGTGGTGGGCGGCGGCAATACCGCCATGGACGCGGCCCGGCTGGCCCTCCGCTGCGGCGCGGAGAGCGGCACCCTGGTCTACCGACGCACCAGGAAGTATATGCCCGCCGATGCCGAGGAGCTGGAGCTGGCCATGGCCGACGGCGTACAGTTCCTGGAGCTGGTGAGCCCCGTGGAGCAGAAGGACGGCAAGCTCCTCTGCAGGAAGATGGTCCTGGGCGCGCCCGACGCCTCCGGCCGCCGCTCTCCCGTGGAGACCGACGAGATGGTGGAGATCCCCTGCGATACTGTTATTTCCGCTGTGGGCGAGAAGGTGGACAGCGAGCTGCTTGCTTCCTACGGTGTGACCGTCAATGAGAAGGGCCGTCCCGCCTTCGAGACCAATCTGCCCGGCGTGTATGCCGCCGGCGACGCACTCCGGGGTCCCGCCACGGTGGTGGAGGGCATCGCCGACGCCGCCGCCTTCGCCGAGGCGGTCATCGGCAGCGCCCGCGAGGCGGAGATCCCCGCCGCCGCCCACGCCAGCCGGGCCGAGGCCATCGCCAGGAAGGGCATCCTCTGCGAGAGCGCCAAGTGCGAGGGCGACCGGTGCCTGAGCTGCAACGTGGTGTGCCAGTGCTGCGCCGACGTGTGCCCCAACCGGGCCAACGTGGTCATCACCCTGCCCGACGGGCGGCCCCAGATCCTCCACGTGGACCGCATGTGCAACGAGTGCGGCAACTGCGCGGTGTTCTGCCCCTACGACAGCGCCCCCTACAAGGAGAAATTCACCCTGTTCCATGACCGCGCGGGCTTTGACGCGAGCCCGGAAAACAGCGGCTTCCTGCCCCTGGGTGGACGGAAGGTGCTGGTGCGGCTGGAGGGCCGGGTCTTCGAGGCGGATCTGGACGAGACCAACGACCTGCCCGCGGAGATCGACATCTTCATCTACACTGTTCTGGTCAACTACGCCTATCTCCTGGGATAAGCGGACAAAAGAGAAGGACCGTGGAGAATCCAAAGGATTCTCCACGGTCCTTGCTTGCTTGCGGGGGCGGCCCTTGGTCACATCCGCCGGGTGGGCGCGCTGACGGCAGGAACCATCCTGCGGTACCACCGGCGCATGTGCCAGCCCACGGCTTCCGACATCTCACGGGAGGCCACCATCTTGTCCGCCAGGGTCAGCACCCAGGCCTCCGAATTCCGGGGGATAGGCGCCAGGGGGAACATGTGGCTGGTGATGGCCGAGCGCTGCCGCTCATCCAGGCCGAAGAGGCGATTGGCTCTCCGGGCGGCCATGGCGCCGTGCACGAAGGCGTGCATATGGGTCAGACGGCGCAGGCCGGAGTAGTGGCGCAAAAACTGCTTGTGAGCCTCGCTGCGCCAGTCATAGCCGAAGAAGTCGTGGAGCAGAGCAGCCCGGGTCACAGCCTCGATCCGCTCCTCACGCATGTGGAACCGGCGGGCCAGCCGGTAGGCGCATTTTGCCGTATCCACCGAGTGGTCGTAGAGGGAGTTCTCCCCGCCGTGGTGGGTAAGATCCTGCATCTGCGTAAAAAGCGGATGGGTGATGATGTCGTCCGTTATGCGGTGAAATTCTTCATCCTGCATCGGGTATCCCCTCCGATCCGCGCGGTGCGCGTGGTGTGCTGTCTCCAGCCATACCTATTATATACGGCGGCCAGGATCATATGCAAGAGCCAAATGCTGGAGAAAATTATTAAATTTTTGTGCCGGTCCCCGTCTTGTGGCGGGGGGACCGGCGTGCTACAATGGGAAAAACAGCTTGGCGGCGCTGCCGCCGGAGGAGGAGAGCATCGTGACAGCTGAGGAGCGACGGACGGAGATCGCGCAGACGCTCAGAGAGTCCCCGCAGCCGGTGAGCGCCGCCGCCTTGGCCAGGAAATTCGGCGTAAGCCGTCAGATCATCGTGGGGGATGTGGCGCTGCTCCGGGCCGCGGGGACAGCCATCGACGCCACGCCCCGGGGCTATGTGACCCGGCGGGAGCGGGCGGGCCTTCGGCGGCAGGTGGCCTGCCGCCACACCGCCGCCGATATGGAGGCGGAGCTGAACATCATGGTGGACAACGGCTGTACGGTGCTGGACGTGGCGGTGGACCACCCGGTGTACGGCCAGCTCACCGGGGCACTCCATCTGAGGAGTCGCTACGACGTGCAGCAGTTCGTGGCCCGCTGCGCCAAGGCCCAGCCCCTGTCCATCCTCACCGAGGGGATCCACCTCCACACCCTGTCCTGTCCCGACGAGGCGGCCTGGGAGCGGGTGCGGGCGGCCCTGGCCCAGGCCGGGTTCCTGCTGGAGGAAACCTGATCGCATAGAGTACCGGAGGACCGGTCCCTGTGGGGCCGGTCCTCCGGTATTGCTATTGTTCGGGATGCTGCTTGCTGCGGGGACGCCGCCTGCGGCGACCGTCCGCCGAGGCCATGAGCCGGCCGATGGGCCGGGGGTCGGAGGTGAGGCGGCGAACCTTGGGGGGCTGGGGGACAGCCACCTCCGGCGGGGGGAGGGGGACCTGCGCCGCCGGGACCTCCCGCTGACCGGAGGGCCTCCGGGCGGAGACAAGGGGCGTTTCCGGTCCGGGAGCGGACTTTTTGGCGGCGGGCGCCATCGGCGCCGGGGCTTTTTCCGCCCCGGCGGCGGGTTTGGCGGACTTGTCCTGAGCCTTGTCCGGAGCGTTGGCGCCTCCGGCGGCCTGCTTCTGCCGCTCCGCCCGGGGCGGACGAGGCGGGCGCACCGCCTTGGGGGTGGCCTCGAAGATCTCCATGGGCCAGGGGTGGTCCTCCACCACCGGCACCTTCTTGCCGATAAGCTTTTCGATATCCTTGAGGTAGGCCAGCTCGTCGAAGTTGCAGAAGCTGATGGCGATGCCGCTGCGGCCCGCCCGGCCGGTGCGGCCGATGCGGTGGACGTAGGTTTCCGGCACGTTGGGAAGCTCATAGTTGATGACGCAGCCTAGCTCGTTCACGTCGATGCCCCGGGCGGCGATATCGGTGGCCACCAGGATGCGGATGGCCCCGCTCTTGAAGCTCTCCAGGGCCTTCACCCGGGCGCTCTGGCCCTTGTTGCCGTGGATGGCCATAGCGGCGATGCCGCTGCGGCCCAGTTCCTTCACCACCCGGTCCGCCCCGTGCTTGGTGTTGGTGAACACCAGCACGCTGTCCAGGGACGGGTCCTGGAGGATGTGCTGGAGGAGGTGCTTCTTGTTGGCCTTGTCCACCTTATAGAGCCGCTGGTCGATGGCCTCCACCGTGGAGGACTGGGGGGTCACCTCCACCCGGACGGGGTCGATGAGGATGGTCTTGGACAGCTCCGCAATCTCCTGGGGCATGGTGGCGGAGAAGAGAAGGGTCTGGCGCTTCTTCGGCAGCCGGGCGATGACCTTCTTCACGTCGTGAATGAAGCCCATGTCCAGCATCCGGTCCGCCTCGTCCAGCACGAAGGTCTCAATGCCGGTCAGATCGATGTGGCCCTGGCTGCACAGGTCGTTGAGACGGCCGGGGGTGGCCACCAGCACGTCCACGCCCTTCTCCAGGGCCTCCACCTGGGGCCCCTGGCCCACGCCGCCGAAGATAACGGTGTTGCGGATGGAGAGGTACTTCCCGTACAGGTCGAAGTTCTCCTTGATCTGGAGGGCCAGCTCCCGGGTGGGGGTCAGCACCAGGGCCCGGATGGGCCGGTGGGACCTGGTCACCCGGCCGTTGAGCCGCTGGAGGATGGGGATGGCGAAGGCGGCGGTCTTGCCGGTACCGGTCTGGGCGCAGCCGATCAGGTCCCGGCCGTCCCTGACCGGGGGGATGGCGGCGGCCTGGATGGGGGAGGGGGCCTCGTACCCCATCTCGTCCACTGCCCGCAGCAGCTGGGGCAGCAATTGTAATTCCTGAAATGTCATGAGTGATCCTTTTTCTATTGATTTTGCCTGTTCAGGCGCGGAATGCCCTCTATTCTAGCACATCTTTCTGAAAAAGGCAAATCATTGGCGGAAACGGGGCGCCGCGGCCCGGAAAAAGAGAGGGATCTCCGCAGCTTCAGCTGCGGAGATCCCTAAAATTTCTCAATACCGGGAACTTACTTCTGGCAGAGAGCGGCGGTATCCATGGCGATCATGAGCTCCTCGTTGGTGGGGATGATGAAGATCTTCACCTTGGAGTCGTCGGCGGAGACAACAGCCTCCTGGCCGCGGACCTTGTTCTTCTCCACGTCCATCTTGATGCCCATGTACTCCAGACCCTCGCAGATCTTGGCACGCAGGTCGGCGGAGTTCTCACCGATGCCGGCGGTGAAGAGGATGGCGTCCACGCCGCCCATGACGGTGGCGTACGCGCCGATGTACTTCTTCACCTCGTAGATGAACTTGTCCAGAGCCAGCTGAGCGCGGTCATTGCCCTCCTCGGCGGCCTTCTCCAGGTCACGGAAGTCGGAGCTGACGCCGGAGATGCCCAGCACGCCGGACTTCTTGTTGAGGATGTTCAGCATCTCCTTGATGTCGTAGTTGTAGCGGCCCATGAGGTACTCCAGGATGGTGGCGTCCACGTCGCCGGAGCGGGTGCCCATGGGGAAGCCGGCCAGAGGCCCGAGGCCCATGGAGGTATCCACCACCTTGCCGTCCACAACAGCGGCCAGGGAGGAGCCGTTGCCCAGGTGGCAGGAGATCACGCGGCTGTGCTCGGGGTTGCCCAGCATGTCGATGGCCCGGGCGGACACATAGCGGTGGGAGGTGCCATGGAAGCCGTAGCGGCGGACGTCATCCTTCTCATAGTACTCGTAGGGGATGGCGTAGATGTAGGCCTTGGGGGGCATGGTCATATGGAAGGCGGTGTCGAACACGGCCACCTGGGGGGTGTTGGGCATGATCTTCTGGCAGGCCCGGATACCCATGAGGTTGGCGGGGTTGTGGAGGGGGCCCAGGGGGATGCACTTCTCGATGGCGGCGATACAGGCGTCGTCGATGATGCAGCTCTCGGTGAAGGCGGCGCCGCCATGCAGGACGCGGTGGCCCACAGCGGCGATCTCGTCGGTGGAGGCGATGACGCCCTTCTCGGGATCCACCATGATGTCCAGCACGGACTGGATGGCCTCGTTGTGGGTGGGCATGGGGATGTCCATCACCACGTTCTCACGGCCGGGGACCTTGTGGGTGAGCCGTCCGTCGATACCGATACGCTCGCAGAGACCCTTGGCGAAAACCTCGCCGCCGTCAGACTCCATGAACTGGTACTTCAAAGAGGAGCTGCCGGCGTTGATAATCAGAATTTTCATGGGTAAACTCTCCTATCTTTCTTTATTGTTATTGTTTTGTTAACTTTGTTTCCGTACTGTGGCTTGCATTTACAGCAGGAGACGTTTAAAATAGTCACGATTCATATTGTAGACCATTCCGGCCGGTTAGACAACTGTTTTTTCGGAATTTTTTCCGAAAAAATTCCGGAACCGGCCCTCTGCGTGCGGGAAGGAGGGACAGGCTGTGGCCGTGGCGGGCATCATCGCGGAATACAACCCCTTCCACCGGGGCCATCAATGGCAATTGTCCGCCCTGCGGGGACAGCTGGGCCAGGACACCGACGTGGTGGCCGTCATGAGCGGGAACTTCGTCCAGCGGGGGGACCTGGCCATTCTGGAGAAGACCGCCCGGGCGGAGGCCGCCCTCCGGTGCGGGGTGGACCTGGTGCTGGAGCTGCCCACCCCCTGGTCCTGCGCCACGGCGGAGCGGTTTGCCCAGGGGGGCGTGGCCCTGCTGGCGGCCTGCGGAGTGGTGACCCATCTGGTATTCGGCAGCGAGTGCGGGGACCTGGACGCCCTTTGGCGCGCCGCCCAGTGCCTGGACGGGGAGGCGTATCCCGAGGCTCTGCGCCGCCTTCTTTCAACGGGAATGACCTTTGCCGCCGCCCGGCAGGCGGCGGTGGACCAGCTGACGGACGGCGGGGGAGGATGTCTTGCCCAGCCCAACGACAATCTGGCGGTGGAGTATCTCCGGGCCCTCAGCCGCCTGGACAGCGCCGGAGGCCTGGAGCCCGTGACCTTCCGCCGGGTGGGCGCTGCCCACGACAGCGCGGAGCCGGGGGCCTATGCCTCCGCTTCTTATATCCGGGATATGCTCCTTGCGGGGAATGACGGTTGGCGGGAGAGCATGCCGGAGGAATCCGCCGCCGTTGTGGACCGGGAGATCTCAGCCGGCAGAGGTCCGGTGTCCCTTGCGGGCTGTGAGCGGGCGGTGCTGGCCCGGCTGAGGACCATGGGGGAGGAGGAGTTTGCCCCCTACGACGGCGGAGGCGAGGGCCTGTACCACCGCTTTTACCGGGCGGTCGCCGCGGGGCGGACCCTGGATGAGATCATGGAGGAGGCCAAGACCAAGCGCTACACCCTGGCCCGTCTGCGGCGGCTGATGCTCCACAGCTATCTGGGCATCTCCCCGGCGGAGGCGGCGGACACGCCGCCCTATCTGCGGGTGCTGGGGGCCAACGAGCGGGGGAGAAAGCTCCTGCGGCGGATGGCGGCGGAGGCGTCCCTGCCGGTGGTGACCCGGCCGGCTTCGGCCAGGACCCTGGGGCCGGAGGCCCAGGCCCTCTTTGACCGGGAGGTCCGCTGTACGGACCTCTACACCCTGGCCTATCCCCGGCTGAGCCAGTCGGTCCCGGGCAGCGAGTGCATGGGCGGGCCGGTGATGCTCTGATACCTCCTGGGGAAGGAGACTGCCATGAAGCGATGGAAAGCTATTTTACTTGCCTGCCTGCTGTGCGCGGCGGCCGCCTGCGGCGGCGCCAACAACGCCGCCAATGTGGTGGTGCAGGACACGATCAAGAACACGCTGCTGCTGCAGCCGGAAACGGAGCCGGAATATGAGCTGACGCCCCTGGTGGAGGAGAAGACCTACACCGCCGAGGACGGCACGGTGCTGGCGGAGTGCGCCTGCACGCTGCTGGAGCTGAGCGTCAGCAATCCGGAGGAGCTTTCGGAGGACGCCGCGCAGCAGGCTCAGCAGACGGCTGAGAATTTCAATGAGCGGATGAAAAAGCGGCTGCAGGAATCGGCAGCCTTTGGCGAGGAATTGGGCAATATGGCCAGGGGCGTATACGAGGACGGCCATTTGGATTACGCGTATAGGAATGAAATCCGAATGTCCGCCCGGCTCCAGGGCAGGATCTACAGCATACGGGTCAGCTCCAGCGGGTATACGGGCGGCGCCCATCCCAACAGCTATACGGACAGCTACCTCTTTGATCTGAAGCTGGGCCAGTTTATCGACCCCGCTCAGGTGGCGGACGACCCGGTGGCCTTCCAGAAGGGGGCGGCAGAGCTGCTGCTGGAAAAGGCCGGCGAGCAGGATGAGGAGGTCCGGGCGGGTTACTACCCGGAGTACGCGGAGGTCATCACCAACTGGTACGAGGGGACGGTGCTCTTTGACAGCGCGGGTATGACGGTGGTGTACTCCCCCTACGAGCTGGGACCCTACGCCCTGGGCACCGTGGAGCTGCAGGTGGGGTACGACGAACTGGCGGAGCTGCTGGGCCCCGGCGGCCTTGCGCGGCTGGGCCTTGCGGAGACGGAGGCGGAATAGCCGCCGGTAAAGAACGGAAAAGCGAATGCGGCGGCGAGGAGGCGTCCTCCTTTGCGCGCAGAAAAGCGGTGAGGCATGTCCTCACCGCTTTTGTGTTTCAGATGGTGCGGAGCACGCCGGATGCATATGCACGGCGGGCAATCAGCGGGGCGGGGCGCTCTCCTGCCGCTCCAGGATATACAGGGACAGCGTCAGATAGAGCCGCTGCCAGGGGTCCTCCAGGTCCGCCCCCAAGAGGGGCTGAATTTTTTTCAGCCGGTAGAGTAGGGTGGTGCGGTGGATGATGAGGGCCTGGGAGGTGCTGGGGATGTCCCGCTCATGGAGGAGATAGGCCCGCAGGGTCTCAAAATACTGGGTGCCCTTTTCCCGGTCATGCTCCACCAGGGCCAGCAGCCCCGGCGCCACCAGATGCCGGGGCTGCAGCGGCGGCGCCACGCTGTTGAGCAGATAGTCCATGGCGCAGTCGGAGAAGAACAGGATCCACTTCTCGCTGCGCAGCTGGAAGGCCCGCTCCAGAGCCGCCTCCGCCTGGCGGTAGGCCAGGTACAGATCCCGCAGCCCCGCCGCCGGGGAGGAGATCCCGGCGTACAGGCAGTAGTCCCGGCACAGGGGCGCCAGCCGGTGGCGGAGCTGGGCCGGGGAGACGGCTTCCCGGGTCATGTCCAGGATCAGGCAGTGCTCCCGGTCCGCGAGCAGGATATAGCTCCCCGGAAAGGTCTGGAAGAGCTCGCTGTGGAGGGCGTGGTCCAGAAGGGATACCTCACTGATCTCCTGGGCCCGGAGCCGTACGCAGAAGAACCGGTCGTCAAGGTCCCATTGGAGGGTCCGCAGCAGGCGGCTGAGATCCGCCGGATCCGCCAAGTCCCCCGCCAGAAGCTTGTACACGATCCCATCCATGCTCTGGTACTGCCCCAGGTCCTGCCGCTCCAGCAGAGACATGGCCCGCTGGCCGAGGAGCTCCGCCAGGAGGAAATCCTGGCGGCGGAAGTCCCGGACCTGCCGGATCACCAGCAGCCTGCCCCGGTAGATATTCCCGTCCCACAGGTTCACGTAGAGAGAGCTGGGCGCGCCGTCGGTCCCCTGCCAGATCCGCGCCTCCCGATGGGCGTAGGTCTCCAGGTAGTCGCTGTCATGCTTGAAGTCCTCCACGATGGCCCTGGGGACGAAGCCCTTGGCCGAAGGCGCCACATATTCCGGCGTCATCACGTCTGTTATGCCCGGCGACATGGCGGTCATGATGAACCAGTCGTCGTGGATGCATACCGGGTTGCCCAGCAGGGTCTCCCCCAGCGCGCAAAGCTCCTGAAGCCCCGCGCCCCGGAAGACCAGCTGGTCGATGCGGAACTGGGCCTCCTGGCAGGAGGAGAAGTAGTTCAGCAGAAGATCCAGCAGAAGATCCACGCTGCAGCCGGGACAGTACAGGTGGTCCCCCTCCCCGGGTATATCCTCTGTGCTAACATAGGCGTATGTATCCACGGGGAAGTCCGTCTCCGGCCGGACCAGCAGGTACAGGAGGTCCTGCCGCAGCTCCTTCTGGCCGCTGTACAGCCGGACGCCCTGATACGTCCGTTTCTTGTCCCGGATGAAGCCGCGGCAGGCGACCCCCGCCTGGAGCAGTGCGTCCGCCGCCATCTCCAGGGTGGGCAGGCAGCGCAGGGAGCGATCTTGCGCCATGGTTTTCCCTCCTTTTTCGGTATCGGTTCCATTTTATCCTTATTTTTGCGGAATGTAAAGGGTGGAAATGGGAAATCTGTGAAAAATGGCCCGCTGGGATTTGCTTGAATTGACAAAGAAATGAGCCGATGATACCATAATTGTGGAATTATTGCCCAAGGCTTTTGGTTTTTATCAGGCGTAATTTTGCGGAGAGGCTCCGCAGTATATCAAAATCAAGGGAGGATCATTCTATGCTGACCGCCAAGGAAAACATGCGCGAAGTGATTCGCGGCGGCAACCCCGACCGGTTCGTCAACCAGTACGAGGCGATTGCCCTGCTGTTCCACCCCTATCTCATGACCCAGCCGCTGCTGCAGAAGGGCATGGAGAACGTGGTCAACGGCTGGGGCGTCACCCAGTCCTTCCCCACCAACGCCCCCGGCGCGTTCCCCGTACATACGCCGGACAAGATCGTGGTCAAGGACATCGAGGAGTGGAAGAAATATGTCAAGGCCCCGTCCCTGAAGTTCCCCCAGGAGCTGTGGGACGCCGCCAAGGCCATGTATGACGCCGTGGACGGCACCAAGGCCTACAAGGCCTCCTTCATCGCCCCGGGCATCTTCGAGCAGTGCCACTACCTCTGCTCCATTGAGGAAGCCCTGATGAACTACATGGAGTACCCCGATGAGATGCACGACCTCATCAAGTACCTCACCGACTGGGAGCTGGAGCTGGCCGAGGGCATCTGCTCCCACCTCCACCCCGACGCCATCTTCCACCACGACGACTGGGGCAGCGAGCAGAACTCCTTCCTGCGTCCCTCCATCTTCGAGGACTTCTTCCTGGAGCCCTATCAGCAGATCTACCGCTACTACAAGGATCACGGCGTGGAGTTCATCATCCACCACTCCGACAGCTACTGCGCCAACATCCTGCCCACCATGGTCGAGATGGGCATCGACGTGTGGCAGGGCTGCATGAAGTCCAACGATGTGCCGGAACTCATCAAGAAGTACGGCGGCAAGATCGCCTTCATGGGCGAGATCGACAACAAGCAGGTGGACTTCGACGGCTGGACCCAGGACGACTGCACCAAGGCCGCCGTGGAGGCCATGGAGCGCTGCGGCAACAAGTACTTCATCCCCTGCATCACCCAAGGGGGACCGGGCTCCCTGTATGCGGGCACCTACAAGGGCATCTGGGACGCCATCGACCGCTACAACTGCGAGAAGTTCGGGCTCAAGCAGGAGGACATCGAGGCCGCCCGCCTGCCCATGAACATCATGTTTTGATCCCCGCGGAATCTTTCAAACCACAAGGAGGAAATCACTCCCATGATCATTATCGGCGAAAAGATTAACGGCTCCATCCCCGCGGTGGCGGACGCCATCGCCCGGCGGGACGCGGAGTTCATCAAGAACCGCGCCATCGCCCAGGAGAAGGCCGGCGCCACCTTCATCGACTGCTGCGCCTCCGTCCCGGAGGACCAGGAGGTGGAGACCCTCCACTGGATGATCGACTGCATCCAGGAGGTCTGCGACCTGCCCATCTCTGTGGACAGCCCCAGCGCCAAGGTGCTGGCGGAGGCCTACAAGTTCTGCAACAAGCCCGGCCTCTTCAACTCCGTGTCCGGTGAGGGCAACAAGATCGACATCATCTTCCCCATCATGGCGGAGAACAAGGGCTGGCAGGTCATCGCCCTCCTCTCCGACGACACCGGCATCCCCAAGAACGCCGCCGACCGTCTGCGGGTCTTTGACCGGATCATGGCCAAGGCCAAGGAGTACGGCATCTCCCCCAGCCGCATCCACATCGACCCCCTGGTGGAGATGCTCTGCACCTCGGAGAACGGCATCGAGACCAACATTGAGGTCATCACCACCGTCCGGGAGAAGTACCCCTCCATCCATATCACCGCCGCCGTGTCCAACATCTCCTTCAACCTGCCGGTACGGAAGATGATCAACCTGGGCTTCACGGTGCTGGCCATGAACGCCGGCCTGGATTCCGCCATCCTGGACCCCACCAACCGGGACATGATGGGCGTGATCTACGCCACCGAGGCCCTGCTGGGTCTGGACGACTACTGCATGGAGTACATCGGCGCCTACCGGGAGGGCCTGTTCGGCCCCGTGAAGCAGTAAAAGCGGTTTTTTGACTTTGCGCCGGTCACGCCGGCAATAAAATAATAAGGAGATACCATTATGAGTATTGAAACTGTAAATGATCTGGTGATCCGCGGCAAGGCCAAGCTGGTTCCCGCCGCCGTACAGGAGGCCCTGGACGAGGGCTGCGACGCCACCGCTCTGCTGGATACCATGATCGCCGCCATGGACGTGGTGGGCGAGAACTTCAAGAACGGCGACATCTTTGTTCCCGAGATGCTCATCTCCGCCAAGGCCATGAAGAAGGGCGTGGAGGTCCTCAAGCCCCACCTGTCCTCTGGCGCCACCGGCGCTCTGGGAAAGGTCGTCATCGGCACCGTGGCCGGCGACCTCCACGACATCGGCAAGAACCTGGTGGCCATGATGATCGAGTCCGCCGGCTTTGAGATCATCGACCTGGGCGTGGACGTGCCTGTGGAGAAGTTCATCTCCGCCGCCGAGGAGAACCCCGATGTGAAGATCGTGGCCGTCTCCGCTCTGCTGACCACCACCATGCCCGCCATGGAGGCCACCGTGGCCGCCATCAACGCCGCTCCCTGGCGGGGCAACGTGAAGGTGATGGTGGGCGGCGCCCCCATCACCCAGGAGTTCGCCGACAAGATCGGCGCCGACGCCTACACCACCGACGCCGCCTCCGCCGCCAAGCGGGCCAAGGAGTTTGTGGCGTAACCCCCTTCCCCACGCAGACATACAGACTTGTTACCAGGGGCCGATGCCGGGCATCGGCCCCTGGATGTTCTTGAAAGGAGGGCTGCCATGGAGCAGTTTACCATAACCTTTCAACCCGGCGACGTCCGGGTGACGGTGCCGGAGGGCGTCACCCTGCTCCAGGCCCAGATCCAGGCGGGCCTGCACCCTGACGCGCCCTGCGGCGGGCGGGGGAGCTGCGGGAAGTGCCGGGTGACCCTGGGGGACGGGCGGGAGGTCCTGGCCTGCCAGACGGCGGTGGAGCGGGATGAGACCGTCTTTCTCAGCCAGGCCCGGTCCGCCCAGATTCTCACCGGCTCCCGGAGCGCTGCGGATATCCATCCCGACGGCCGGGACAGGTACGCCCTGGCCTTCGATATCGGCACCACCACTCTGGCGGCTTACCTCCTCAGCGGGGAGACCGGGGCGCAGCTGGCCCAGGCCAGCTGTCTCAACCCCCAGAGCCAGTACGGGGCCGACGTGATCTCCCGGATCCAGATGGCCCTGGAGGGAGGCGGAGAGACGCTGCGCCGCTGCGTCCTGGACGCTTTGGCGGCGCTGACGGAGGAGGTGGCCGGGAAGGCCGGTATCGTCCCCGGCGACATCACCGCCGCCGCCGTGGTGGGCAACACGGCCATGCACCATCTGCTCCTGGGTATCGACCCCGGCCCTCTGACCATTCCGCCCTATATGCCCCGGGTGTCCCAGGCTATGGAGCTGCCGGCGGAGGATCTGCTGCCCATCCGCGGCGTCTTTCGGGCGCTGCCCAACATCGCAGGCTTCGTGGGGGGCGACACCGTGGGGTGCCTTGTGGCCACCCGGTTCGACCACCTGGAGGAACTGACGCTGCTCATCGACATCGGCACCAACGGCGAGATGGTGCTGGGGGACCGCCGCCGGCGGATCGCCTGCTCCACCGCCGCCGGCCCCGCCCTGGAGGGAGCCAAGATCTCCTGCGGCATGCGGGGCGTGGCCGGGGCGGTGGACCACGTGTCCTGGCGGGACGGCGAGATCTCGTATCACGTCATCGGGGAGGGCGAGGCTGTGGGCCTGTGCGGCTCCGGGCTGCTGGACCTGACGGCGGCCCTGCTGGAGGCGGGGATAATCGACGAGACGGGCCGCCTGGAGGGCGGCGCCTACCGCCTCTGCCCCGGCGTCACCCTGACCCAGAAGGACGTGCGGGAGTTGCAGCTGGCCAAGGGGGCCATCCGGGCCGGTATCGAGCTGCTGGCCAGGACCCTGGGGGCCGCCGTGGCGGAGATCCGGACCGTGTATCTGGCCGGGGCCTTCGGCAACTACATGACCCCCGCCGCCGCTTGCCGCATCGGCATGATCCCCCCGGTGCTGGAGGGGCGGGTGGTCCCCATCGGCAACGCCGCCGGTGAGGGTGCGAAGCTCTGTGCCGTGAGCCGGGCGGAGTTTGACTACAGCCGGGAGCTGGCCGCGTCCACGGAGTTTCTGGAGCTGGCCAGTCTGCCGGAGTTTCAGGATCGGTTCATAGATGCCCTTGGCTTTTCGGAGGAAACAGAATGATGCATGACGAACAATTGGCGGCGTGTGCCCAGGCCGTCGGGTTTACCCACTGGGCGAAGCTGGATGTGAATACCATTGTGCTCAGGCAGGAGGTCCGGGACATGTGCGCGGCCAACACCTGCGGCAAGTACGACAAGTGCTGGAGCTGTCCCCCCGGCTGCGGCTCCCTGGAGGAGTGTGGGGAGAAGCTGCGGGGGACGACCCGGGGCATCCTGGTGCAGACCGTGGGGGATGTGGAGGACAGCTTTGACCTGGAGGGCATGGCGGAGGTGGAGGCGGTCCACAGGGAGCGCTTTGCCAGAATGTACGAGATGCTCCGCGCCTCCGGCGGCCCTGTGCTGGCCCTGGGGGCGGGGTGCTGCACCCAGTGCCGGGAGTGCACCTACCCCCAGGCCCCCTGCCGTTTCCCGGAGAAGATGATCTCCTCCATGGAGGCCTTCGGGATGCTGGTGCTGGAGGTCTGCAAGGCCAACGGCCTGTCCTACTACTACGGCTCCGACAAGATGGCCTACACCGGCTGCTTTTTACTGGCGTAAGCGCGCCACGGCGGCGGGGAAGGGAGGGGCCGGACCCTGCCCCTTCGGAGGTCCAATAGCGTGCGTGAAAGAGAACCGCGTCGGCGGCTCTCTTTTTTTGCCATGACCTTCCGGACAGAAAAGGGAATAGAATCGGCCCGGCGGCGCATAGACTAGAGGGACGAATCATGGGGCCGCCGTACCCGGCGGAAAACGGAAGGAGCGATAGATTTGGCAAGGAGGTCCGCCGCCCGCTACCGTGCGCGGCATTTGCGGAAAAATGGCAGCGGAGGGAACAGACGCAGACCTCCGGCGTCTGCGGAGAGGCGGGCGGTGATCCGCCTTACGGTGTGCGGGGTCATCTTCGTGCTCCTGGTGGCGGTCAAGCTCCTCTTCCCCCAGACCGTCAGCCGCCTGGCCCAGACGGCGGGGGAGCTCATCGGCCGGGACGCGGATTTCAAGGAGGCCTTTGCCGCCATGGGCCGGGCGGTCAGCGGAGAGGAAGGGGTGGGCGACTCCCTCCAGGACGCCTACGCAGCGGTGTTCAGCCCGGCGGATGAGGACGACGCCGTGCTGGCCAGCGCCGGGGCGGAGGTGGAGGACTACCTGGACCCGGCTGCCAAGTTAATGCGCTTTACAGCGATGGACCTGCCGGCTCCTGCGGAGAAAGCTGCCTCTGATTTCCAGGAGACGGACCAGGGAATCGCCGCCGCGGAGCCCCAGCAGGCGCCTGAGGCGGAGCAGCCGCCCCAGGAGGCGGTCCGGCAGGCGGCCCCGGCGGAGACGGCGGCGGTGGAGGCGCAGCCCGAGGCGGAGGAGACGGTCACCGCCGCGGCCTCCCAGGTGTACACCATGCCGGCCCTGCCTGAGAACGCCAGCCTGGAGCAGCGGAACCTGGGCTTTGCCCATACCAGCCCCATCGTGGCGCCCCTCACCTCCCCCTTCGGCTGGCGGGAACACCCGGTCAGCGGAGGGACCCGGTTCCACTACGGGGTGGACCTGGGGGCGGCCACCGGCACGGACATCTGCGCCTTTGCCGACGGGACGGTCTACGCCACCGGGGACAGCAGCAGCCTGGGCTACTATATCATGGTCCAGCACGAGGACGGCTATATGACGCTGTACGCCCACTGCAGTAAGATCACGGTCACCAGCGGCGCGGTGACCATGGGCCAGAAGATCGCGGAGGTGGGGGAGACCGGCATCGCCACCGGGCCCCATCTCCACTTCGAGCTCCACGACGGGGACCTGTACCTCAACCCCATCTACTATGTGGAGCTGGCGTAAGCTGTCCGTCACCTGGGGGGCTGTGGGCCTGCTGGCCCTGGCCCTGTTTGCCGGGGCGGGGGAGGTGCTGCCGGTGGTGGCCCTGGCCGCCCTGTGCCATGAGCTGGGGCATCTGACCGCCCTGGCGCTGGTGAAGGCGAAAATAGAGCGGATCCGCCTCACCGCCTTCGGGGCGGAGATCCGGGCGGATACCCGGTATCTGCCCTACGGGAGGGAGATCTTCTGCACGCTGGCGGGCCCTGCGGTCAATCTCGTTCTGGCGGTAGTACTGGCCAGGGCGGCGGGGAACTACCTGCTGGCGGGGGCCAACCTGTTTCTGGGGGTGTTCAATCTCCTGCCCCTGCCCTCCCTGGACGGGGGGCGGGCCCTCCATCTGGCCATAAGCTGGGTTACCGATCCCATGCTGGCGGACCGGGTGTGCCGGTGGGTGGGGCTGCTCTGGGGCGGGGCCCTGGCGGCAACGGCCCTGGTCCTGGTGGTGCGCCATGGGACGGGGGCGTTTTTATTGCTGGGGGCCCTGGGGGCCTTTCTTCCCCAATTACCTCTTGCAAAACGGAGACAAAGCCGCTAAAATAGTACTGTTTATCCTGGGGCGGTGTTGCCTGTGCAGCACTCCCGGGAAATGGATTGACAGTACCAAGGAGAATCGCCGTGGACAAGAGACTGGAGCGCATCCTGCCCCGGGTGCAGAAGCCGGCCCGCTATGTGGGCGGAGAGTACAACGAGATCAAGAAGGATAAGAGGGACGTGGAGCTGCGGGTGGCCTTCTGCTTCCCGGATACATACGAGATCGGTATGTCCAATCTGGGCTTCCGCATCCTCTACGGGATCATGAACGACATGCCTGGCGTGTGGTGCGAGCGGGTGTTCGCCCCCTGGGGGGACATGGAGGCGGAACTGCGGCAGGCGGGCATCCCCCTCTACGCCCTGGAGTCCGGGGACCCCATCGGGGAGTTCGATGTGGTGGCCTTCTCTGTGGGCTACGAGATGGCCTATCCGGCTATTTTGAATATGCTGGACCTGGGGGGCATCCCCCTCCACGCCGCGGAGCGGACGGAGCTCTCTCCCCTGGTCATCGCCGGCGGCACCGCCATGTACAACGCGGAGCCCCTGGCGGACTTCATCGACCTGGCCCTCATCGGCGAGGGGGAGGATGAGGTGCCGGAGCTGCTGGAGCTGTACCGCCGGGCCAAGCGGGAGGGCTGGAGCAAGAGCCGCTTCCTCCGGGCCGCCGCGGACATCCAGGGGGTGTATGTGCCCTCCCTGTACGACGTGACCTACCACGACGACGGCACCGTCCGGGCCATCACGCCCCTGGACGGCGCCCCGGCGAAGGTGTACAAGCGGGTGGTCCACGACATGGACAAGTCCTACTTCCCGGCCAGGACCATCGTGCCCTCCACGGAGGTGGTCCACGACCGGGTGACATTGGAGCTGTTCCGGGGCTGCATCCGGGGCTGCCGGTTCTGCCAGGCGGGATATGTGTACCGCCCGGTCCGCTGCCGCAGCCGGGAGCAGGCATTCCGGTACGGCGTGGAGGCCTGCAGGGACTCCGGCTACCAGGAGATGACCCTCAGCTCCCTCTCCACCAGCGACTACCCCGGCCTGGTGGGCCTGTGCGACGACCTGGAGCAGTTTTGCCGGGAGAGCCATGTGAACCTGAGCCTGCCTTCCCTGCGGGCGGACAACTTCTCCATGGATCTCATGCAGCGGCTCCAGCGGGGGCGGAAGGCGGGTCTCACCTTCGCCCCGGAGGCAGGTACCCAGCGGCTGCGGGACGCCATCAATAAGAATGTGACAGAGGAAGATCTGCACCAGAGCCTCCGCACCGCCTTTTCCGGCGGCTGGAATGCGGTGAAGCTCTACTTCATGCTGGGCCTCCCCACGGAGACCGACGAGGATGTGCTGGCCATCGCCGAGATGACCAACCACGTCCTCCACACCTGGCGGGAGTCCGCCGCCAATAAGAACCGGGGCGTCCGGATCACGGTGTCCACCTCCTGGTTCGTTCCCAAACCCTTCACCGCCTTCCAGTGGGAGGGGCAGATCACCCGGGAGGAATATGAGCGCCGGGTGAAGCTGCTGCGAAATGCCATCACCGCCAAGGCGGTGACCTACAACTGGCACGACGGGGACACCAGCTTTCTGGAGGCGGTGCTGGCCCGGGGCGACCGGCGGCTGGGCAAGGTGCTGGAGCTGGCCTTCCGGAAGGGGGCCCACCTGGACGCCTGGAGCGAGTACTTTGCCCTCTCCCGCTGGGAGGAGGCCTTTGCCGCGTGCGGCCTGGACCCCGCCTTCTACGCTAACCGGGTCCGCCCACGGGAGGAGATCCTGCCCTGGAGCATGATCTCCTGCTATGTCAGCGACGCGTATCTGTGGCGCCAGCGGGAGCTGGCCTACCAGTCTGTGCCCACGCCGGACTGCCGCACCCAGTGCAGCGGCTGCGGGGCCAATGTGGTGGAAGGGGGGGAGTGCAGCCGTGGCTAAGCTCCGTTTGTTGTTCCGCAAGGAGGGCCGGGCGGTGTACATCTCCCACCTGGACCTGCTGCGCACCTTCCAGCGGGTGTTTCTCCGGGAGGGCCTGGTGCTGCGTCACTCCCAGGGGTTCCATCCCCACCCGCTGCTGTCCTTTGCCCTGCCGCTGTCGGTGGGGCAGTCCAGCGACTGTGAGATATTGGACTTTGAGGTGGACGGCGCTTTGGACTGCGCCGCCCTGCCGGATGCCCTCAACCGCTTTATGCCCGAGGGCATCGTGGCGGTGGACTGCTGGGAGGCGGTGCGGCCCGTCCGGGAGCTGGACGCCCTCCGCTGCCGGGTGGAGCTGATCTACGACGGCGGCGTGACGCCGGAGACCCTCCAGGCGGTCCGGGACCTGTTCGCCCGTGAGGAGATTGTCATCCGGAAGCGGACCAAGCGCAAGGCCATGGCGGATGTGGACATCCGCCCCCTGATCCGCGGCCTGGACTTTGCCGCGGAGGGGGATACCATTTGTATCGACGCGACGGTGGCCGCCCAGAACCCGGGGCTGAACCCGGCGCTGCTGGCCACGGCGGTGGAGACCTGCCTGCCGGAGCGCGGGCCGGACTTTGTCCGGGTCCGGCGGCTTTCGCTCCTGGACAGCCGGGGCGGGGTCTTCCGGTAGCAGAAAAATTGAGATTTGACCGGTACCATAGGTGCCGGAAGGGCGCCGGGCCTTTGTCCGGCGAACAAAGGCCCCGCCGGAAGGTAACTTCCCGGCGGGGTACGGAGGAGGAAGCAACCATGGGGAGAGAGTATGACGCGGGAGCTTTGGGCAGGTGTATCGTTGTGATCCCCGCCCTGAACCCGGAAGCGCAGGTGACGGCCTACGTCTCCGCTCTGCTGGACAGGGGATTCCGCCAGGTGGTGGTGGTGGACGACGGCAGCGGCGAGGCCTTTGCCGGCACCTTTTATGCCCTGGAGGGGATGGAGGGGTGCACCGTCCTGCGCCACGAGAAGAACCGGGGAAAGGGCCGGGCGCTGAAGACTGCCTTTGCCCACATCCTTAACTGCCCCCTGTGGGAGGGCTCCGCCGTGGTCACCGCCGACGCCGACGGTCAGCACAGCGTGGAGGACGTGTGCGCGGTGGCCGCCGCCGCGGCGGCGGAGGAGAAGCGCCTGGTCATGGGAGTCCGGGACCTGAGCCTTCCCAACGTGCCTACCCGGTCCAAGATCGGAAACCGGGTCACCAGTTGGGCCTTCCACCTCCTCTACGGCGTACGGCTGGGGGATACCCAGACGGGGCTGCGGGGCATCCCCTGGGGCCTTCTCCGCTGGTGCGCGGGGATCGAGGGGGATCGCTTCGAGTACGAGATGAATATGCTCATCAGGGCGGCCCGGGAGCACGTGGAGCTGCGGCAGGTGTCCATCCAGGTGATCTACTATGACAACAATGCCGGCTCCCACCTCCACACGGTCCGGGATGCCTGGCGGGTCTTCTGCATCCTGATGGCGGGCCTTGGCTGGTACACGGCGGCGGCGGCTCTGTCGGCGGCGGCGGACGTGCTGACCTTCTGGCTGGGCAGCGCGGTGATCTTCCGGCCGCTTTCGGATCTGGCCTGCTACTGGTGGTCCACCCTTACCGCCCGGGCTTTGTCCTCTACTTTGAATTACAGTCTCAACCGCCGGTATGTCTTCGGCGCAAAGCCCCGCCCCCGGACAGTGGTGCGCTATTACTGCCTGTGGCTGGGACAGCTCATGTGCTCGTACCTTCTGCTGCTCTTTATGACGGTGCTGTTTCCGGCCCTGCCGCCGGTGGTGAGCAAGGCCCTGGTGGACATCCTGCTGGCCATCGGCAGCTACCAGATCCAGCTTCACTGGGTGTTCCGGGAGGAGGACGAGGATGAGGAGGGGTAAGCTCTTTGCCTTCAGCCGCTTTTTCGTCCGGCTGAAGATCGGGCGGTGGACGGCGGAGGTAGCGCCTCCCGCCGGCCCCACCGTCTACGTCTGCAGCCACGGCAACATGGCGGGGCCCCTGGCCACCCTCTGCTGGCTGCCCTTTCCGGCCCGGCCCTGGGTGTTCCACGTGTTCACCGACAAAAAGACCTGCTATGAGCAGTTTTCCGGCTACACCTTCTCCCAGCGCTTCGGCCTGCCGCAGCCCCTGGCCAATTTCCTGGCGGGGATCGTTTCCGGCTATGTCAGCGCCCTCATGACCTCCACCGGGGCCATCCCGGTATACCGCGGCTCCGTCCACATCGGCGCCACCTTCAAGGAGACGGTGGCGGCCCTCCGGGCGGGGGACAGCGTCCTTATCTTCCCGGACGTGGACTACACCGACGACAGCGACGGCATCGGCGCGGTGTACGACGGCTTCCTCCTGACGGACCGGTTCTGGCGCCGGGCGTCGGACGAGCCCCTGGACTTCATCCCTCTGCGGCTGGACCACCACACCCGCCGCATCACCGCCGGACCGCCGGTGCGGTTTGACCGCAGGGCGGATCAGAAGGAGGAGCTGGTCCGGGTCCGGGAGACCCTGCGGCGGGAGATCAACGCCCCGGAGCAGATGTGACGGAGGGGCTTCAGGAAAAAAACAGGATTTGTTAAGAAAAAAAGCGGTTTTTGATAGAGGAAAACTTGAAATTCATGGGCTATGCTCTTTCAGCAGAGGCGGCAGAGCCGCCATATCCGCGTGAGGAGTGTAGCCCATGAAGTTTGTACGCCGTTGTTGTCAGCAGATTCTCTATCGCTTTTCCCATCGTCCCCCCATGCAGCCGCGGCAGTGGCTGGCCCTGGGAGCCGGGGCGCTGGTTCTGGCGCTGGTTCTGGCGATATTCTGGTTTGCCGGACGGCCCATCCTGACCCTGGCAGGAGACCCGGACCGGTTCCGGTCCTGGGTGGCGGAGCGGGGCTGGTGGGGCCAGCTGGCCTTCGTGGGGATGATGGCGCTGCAGATCTTCGTGGCCGTGATCCCCGGGGAGCCGTTGGAGCTGGCGGCGGGTTACGCCTTCGGCGCCTGGCTGGGACTGGGGCTGTGCCTGGCGGGGGCCGCCCTGGGCAGCATCGTTGTGTTTCTGCTGGTCCGCAGCCTGGGTGTGCGGGCGGTGGAGGCCTTCTTTCCCCGTGAGAAGATCATGGAGCTGTCCTTTTTGAAGGACATACGGCGGCGGGATGTGCTGATCTTTACCCTGTTCTGTATTCCGGGCAGCCCCAAGGACCTTCTGACCTATGTCTCCGGCCTGACGAACATCAGCCTTGCCCGGTGGCTGCTGCTGACCACCCCCGCCCGGATCCCCTCCATCATCACCAGCACCGTGGGGGGCGACGCCCTGGGGGTGGGCAACGTCCCCTTTGCCGCAGCGGTGTTTGCGGTGACGCTGCTCATCAGCGCCGGGGGCATCCTGATGTACCGCCGGATCTGCCGGACCGGCGCTGCGCAGGAGAAGGCTGAGGAGCAGACGAAACTGGATTGAAAGGAGGCGGCGGCCATGCCGGCCACACTGCTGATCGTTGACGATGAAAGGGATATCCGGGACATGCTCTCCAGCTGCTTTCGCCGCCGGGGCTACCAGGTGCTGTCTGCCAGCGGCGGACAGGAGGCCGTGGCCCTGGCGGCCCGGCAGCCGGATCTCATTTTGCTGGATGTGAATATGCCGGACATGGACGGCCTGGAGGTGTGCCGGCGCATCCGGGAGGACGTGTCCTGCCCCATTCTGTTCCTCACCGCCCGGGTGGAGGATAGCGATAAAATACAGGGCTTTGCCGCCGGGGGAGATGAGTACATCGTCAAGCCCTTCTCCATCGACGTGCTGCTTGCCCAGGTGGAGGCCCACCTCCGGCGGGACCGGCGGCGGGCGGAGCCCGCCCGGGTCCGCTTCGACGGGGACCTGGTCATCAACTACTCCGACCGCACCGTCCGCCAGGGGGAGCGGGAGATCCCTCTGGTGAAGAAGGAGTTCGATATCCTGGCCTTTCTGTCCCAGCATCCGGGGCTGGTGTTCGACAAGGAGCGGATTTATGAGCAGGTCTGGGATTATGACAGCGAGGGGGACAGCGCCGTGGTGGCGGAGCATATCCGCCGCATCCGGGGAAAGCTGGCCGCCGCAGGGGCCCAGCCCTGGATCGAGACGGTGTGGGGGTGTGGGTACCGATGGAAAAAGTAAAGGGTCGCCTGCGGGACATGGGCCTTCGTCCCACCTATGTGGTCTACACCCTGACGGCCTTTGTCCTGGCTACGGCGTTGCTGGTCCTGCTGACCCGGTGCCTGGACAGCGTCCGGGTGGGGCTCTATTTTGAGTACAAGGCCATGGCTGCGGTCTATCCAGTGCCCGTCGGCGGGGATGTGGATATCGCCTGGGACGCGGTATCCCATGTGACGATCTTGGGCCCAGAGGGGCAGGTAGTGGAGAATCTGTCTGTGGATATGTCCCGGAATAAATTGGAGCAGAGCTTTGATACGGAAAAGATGACCTTCCAGGTGGTGGTCACGCCGGTTTACAGCGATGGGGACCGGTTCCTCTATGTGGCGGCGGCAGTGGCGCAGCTCCTGCTGGTGCCGGCATGCTACGGCGGGGCGGCTATTCTCTGTGCGGTCTGGTTCTACCGACGGAAGTTGAAGGAGCCCCTGGCTATCCTGGACGCCGCCTCCGCCCGGATCGCCGCCGACCAGCTGGACTTTACGGTGTCCTACGACTGCCGGGACGAGATGGGGCGGCTGTGTGCCTCCTTTGAAAAGATGCGCTCCGCCCTTTTTGACAACCAGAGGGCCACCTGGCGGCAGGTGGAGGAGCGCAGCCGCCTCAACGCCGCCTTCTCCCACGACATGCGCACCCCCCTCACGGTCCTCAAGGGCCATGCGGGGATACTGCTCTCCGCCCTGCCGGAGGACAGCATCACCCGGGAAGAGGTGATGGAGGAGGTGAGCGTCATGGCCCACCATATTGACCGGCTGGAGAGCTATGTGGAGGCCGTGGCGAGGCTGCGGCGGCTGGAGGATCTGGAGGTCCGGCGTGGTCCTGTGGACCGGGGGCTGTTCCTGTCCCGGATGCGAGATACGGCGGAGATCCTCCGGGGAGAAAAGATCATCTCCTGGGAGGTCCGGGGGGAGACCATCTGGAACATCGACCGGGAGGTGGTGGCCCAGGTGGCTGAGAATCTGCTGGTCAACGCCTTCCGCCACGGCAGAAGCGCGGTGCGGGTGCGGATCTCGGCGGAGGAGGGGTCGCTTTGCCTGGTGGTGTCCGACGACGGCCACGGCTTCTCCCGCCGGGCCCTGGAGCGGGCCACCGAGCCCTTCTACCGGGAGGAGAGGGGGGGACGGATGGGCATGGGCCTCTACATCTGCCGCCTCCTCTGTGAGCGCCACGGCGGCAGCTTCTCCATCTGCAACAACGCCAAGGGCGGCGGCGTGGCCTGCGCCAGCTTTGCCATGTGAGATTGTCCCGGGAATCGGGTCACGGTGCTCCGCCCCGCGGGAGATGCTTCTGCCGCCGCAAGCTGTAAGAAGGAATAACCATTCCTTCTTGCAGCTATTTTTATGCGGCCGGATGCATATGGCAGGCGGGACGCTCTCCTGCTGACGGCGGAGACCCGCCGGGGCATGGCCCCGTAAGGCAGGGGCGTTTTCTGACAGATTTGCGGCAATGTTATCGGTTATGCACAAAACGGCGGCAGAAAAACCGGCATATTTTAGAATAAATTTGTATTGCATAAATAAACACTACGCGATAATATATATTCATAAAACAACAACCCCAACGGAGGTAACTGTTATGAATAAGAAAGAAATCAAAAAGATCGTGCTGGCCTATTCCGGCGGCCTGGATACATCCATCATCATCCCCTGGCTGAAGGAGAACTACAACAACCCCGAGATCATCGCCGTGGCCGGCGATGTGGGCCAGAACGACGAGCTGGAGGGCCTGGAGGAGAAGGCTCTCAAGACCGGCGCCAGCAAGCTGTACGTCATGGACCTGGTGGACGAGATGGTGGACGACGTCATCATCCCCTCCATGATGATGGGCGCCAAGTACGAGGACTACCTGCTGGGCACCGCCTTCGCCCGTCCCATCATCGCCAAGGGCCTGGTGGAGATCGCTAAGAAGGAGGGGGCCGACGCCATCGCCCACGGCTGCACCGGCAAGGGCAACGACCAGATCCGCTTCGAGCTGGCCATCAAGCGCTTCGCCCCCGAGATGACCATCATCGCCCCCTGGCGTGAGTGGGACATCAAGAGCCGCAACGAGGAGATCGACTACGCCGAGGCCCACAACGTGCCGCTGAAGATCAGCCGGGAGACCAGCTACTCCAAGGATAAGAACCTCTGGCATCTGAGCCATGAGGGCCTGGATCTGGAGGACCCCGCCAGCGAGCCCCAGTACGACAAGCCCGGCTTCCTGGAGATGGGCGTGTCCCCCGCCATGGCCCCCGACGAGCCCACCTATGTGACCATCGACTTCGAGCAGGGCAAGCCCGTGGCCCTCAACGGCGAGAAGATGAAGGCCAGCACCATGATCGCCAAGCTCAACGACATCGGCGGCAAGAACGGCATCGGCCTTCTGGACATCGTGGAGAACCGGATGACCGGCATGAAGGACCGCGGCGTCTATGAGACCCCCGGCGGCTCCATCCTCTATCGGGCCCACGAGGTGCTGGAGATGATCACCATCGACAAGGACACCAAGCACATGAAGAGCAAGCTGGCTGTGGACTT
>CALWYI010000002.1 GCA_944385715.1 uncultured Oscillospiraceae bacterium
TTCATCTTTACCAGCAACGGCGTGGAGATCAGGATGAACGCCGAGGCGGACCCCATCGTGGAGGCCCTGGGGGAGCCGGTCTCCACCTTTGAGGCCCCCAGCTGCGCCTTCCAGGGTACGGATTACATCTACACCTACGACGGCTTCCAGCTCAATACCTACCCCCTGAACGACGTGAACTATGTGTCCTCCGTGGTGCTGATCAGCGACGCGGTGTCCACTCCTGAGGGGCTGGAGATCGGCGGGTCCAAGGAGGACATGATCGCCGCCTACGGCGAGGATTACACCGAGGAGTACGATCTGTACACCTATACCCGGGGCGACAGCCAGCTGGCAGTCCTCATCGAGGAGGGCACCATCACCTCCATCGCGTATCAGGCGGTGCTGCCGGAGCAGTAAAAACGGGTCGCGAAAAAAGCCCGGGGGGGCACGGAATTTCCGTGTCCCCCGGGCTTTTCCTCGTCTCAGGACCGGGGCGGGACCAGCCACTTGCCGAAGCGGTAGTAGATGAGGAGGGAGAGGGAGGTAATCACCCAGGTGATGGGATAGCTCATCTCCACCGTCTCGATGGTGTGGTGGGCAGGCACCGCTGTGAACAGCCACAGCAGCCGCAGAGCGCACACACCGAAGACGGAGATCAGCATGGGCACCATGGATTTGCCCGCCCCCCGGATAGCGCCGGGGAGCAATTCCACCAGGATGTAGGTGATGTAGCAGGGGGCCAGGAACTGCACCATGGTCACGCCAATCTCCAGCACGTCGGGGTCGGAGGTGAAGATGAGGAGGATGGGCCGGGCCAGCAGGACCATGGCGATAGAGATGACTAAGGTGAAGCCGGCGGTCATGGCTGTGGACACCCGCACCCCCTGGCGCAGGCGGTCGTACTTCCCGGCGCCGTAGTTCTGGCCGGTGAAGGTGGTGAGGGCCTGGGACATGGCGGTGAGGGTCATCCAGAACAGGACGTCCATCTTGCCGTAGGCGGTCCAGGCAGCCACGGCGTCGGTGCCGAAGGAATTGATGGAGGCCTGGATGACGATGTTGGAGAAGCTGTACATGACGGACTGGAGGGCAGTGGGCACGCCGATGGCCATGATGGCCCGCAGGGGCTGGGCGTGGAAGCGGAGCTGTTTGAGGCTGAGGTGGTAGCTCTCACCGCTGGCGGACATGAGGGAGAGGACCACCAGCACGGCGGAGAGGACCTGAGAGAAGACCGTGGCGATGGCCACGCCCAGCACCCCCATATGGAACACCAGCACCAGCACCAGGTCCAGCACGATGTTGCACAGGGAGGCGGCGATGAGGAAGAACAGCGGCCGCCTGGAATCCCCCACCGCCCGCAGCACGCCGGTGCCCATGTTGTAGATCACGTTGGGGATCATCCCCAGGAAGTAGATGCGCAGATAGAGGATGGCGCCGGGCAGTGCCTCCTCCGTGGTGTCCATGGCCCGCAGAGCCCAGGGGGTGAGGAGGTAGCCTACCACGGTGAAGAAGGCGCCCACCACCACGGAGAGCAGCATGGCGGTGTGGACACTCCTGTAGACCTCCATGTCCATTCGGGCGCCGTACCGCTGGGCGATGGCCACCACCGCGCCGCTGGAGAGGCCGGTGAAGATGCCCACCGTCAGGTTGGCAATGACGCCGGTGGAGCCCACGGCGGCCAGAGCGGTGGTGCCCACGAAGCGGCCCACCACCACCGTGTCCACGGTGTTATAGAGCTGCTGAAAAAAGGTCCCCAGCAGCAGGGGGAAGAAAAAGGCCAGCAGCTGTTTCCAGATGACGCCCTGGGTGGTATCTACCGCCTGGTGCGTTTTACGCATAAAAACCCCTCCGTAATGTGACGCTGGTGTGAGAAACAGGTGTCGCATGGAAAATTCTACATGCTTTGCAGGGAAAAGGCAAGAGGATTTTTCGGCGGTCCGCCCGCTGCCGGAGAAGGATGCGGAAAAGCGCTGACAGACGGGGAGGGTCCGCGGTAATTTTGCCGCGGGCCCTCCCCGTCCTGTTTGTTTATAAAGCGGCAGAAGGCGGCTATCCCTTTTTCCGCAGGGTCAGGATGTTCTGCCCGTCCTGAAATTCGTACTGGATGTCGTCCATCAGCTTTTTCGTCATGAAAATGCCCAGACCGCCGATCTGCCGCTGTTCCGCGTCCAACGTCACGTCCGGGTCCTCCCGCGCCAGGGGGTTGTAGGGTCGGCCCCGGTCCGCGAAGCCCACCACCACCTGGAAGGGGTCGCCTCCCGCCTCACAGCGGACAATGGCCTCCCCCACCTCCGGGTGGTAGGCGTAGTGGGCGATGTTGACGAAGATCTCCTCCACCGCCATATCCACCTGGGCCATCAGCTTCATGGCGCAGCCGGCCGCCTCCATCTGCTGGTCCACGAAGGCCAGAACGGTGTCCAGGTTCTCCAGGGTCGCCGCGATGGTGATCTCAGCCATGTGTATCCCTCCCGTCGGTCTCGTTGATTTTCAGCAGCAGCATGGTGATGTCGTCGGCCTGATCCGCCCCGGCGGCAAAGGCGGCGATGTCCCCGCGGAGGAGGGCCAGCTGCTCCTCCAGCGTCTTGTCCGCCAGGTCCGCTCCGTTGAAGAAGGCCTGGAGCCGGGCCTCGGAGTAGAGGGCGTTGTCCTTGTCCAGGGCCTCGGTGACGCCGTCGGTGTAGAGGAACAGCCGGTCGCCGGGCCGGAGGGTGATCTCCTGCTGACGGTAGCGGACGTTCTCCATCCCCGCCAGCACAAAGCCCCGCTTGCTGGGGAGCCAGTCGTAGGCCTCTCCCCCCAGGGCCGCCAGCGGCGGGTTGTGTCCCGCGTTGACGTAGGTGAAGCGGCCGGTGGACAGCTCCAGAACCCCCAGGAAGGCGGTGACGAACATGCCCGCCTCGTTGTTCTCGCACAGCTGGTTGTTCACCGTCTCGAACACCCGGTTGGGAGCCAAGCCGGCCTGGGCGTGGTTCTTGATGAGGGTCTTGGCGATGACCATGAACAGCGCCGCCGGCACGCCCTTGCCGGACACGTCGGCCATCACCACCGCCAGGTGGTCCTCATCCACCAGGAAGAAGTCGTAGAAGTCGCCGCCCACCTCCTTGGCGGGGGTCATGGTGGCGTAGATGTCAAACTCGTTGCGCTCGGGGAAGGGGGGGAAGATCCGGGGCAGCATGTCCGCCTGGATCTGGGTGGCCACGTTGAGCTCCGCGCCGATGCGCTCCTTCTCCGCGGTTACGGCGGTGAGGTTCTCCACGTACTGGACGATGTCCGTCTCCATCTTTCCGATGACGCGGGCCAGAGCGCCGATCTCGTCCTTCTTCCGGATCTGCTCCAGCTGGTCCAGCCGGGCCACGTTGTCCTCAGCGAAGCGCTGGGCCTCCCCGGCGATGGTGAGGATGGGAGTGACCACCTCCCGGCGGAGGAAGCCGATATAGACCACCAGGAACAGGGCCACTGCCAGCACCGTGATCCCCAGAACGTTCCACACATAGGTGCTCCGGGCGTTCTCCAGGGCCGTCATGGCCTTCTCCACCCCCAGGAAGGCCACGATCTCCCCGGCGGAGTTCTCCACGGGGATTCCGGCGGTGGTGTGGGCGCCGGAGGCCTGGGTGTAGGAGTAGAAGTACACCGCGCTGCGCTCCCCGGTGGTCATGATCTGCTCCACCTCCTCCTGGTAGGCCGGGTCCATGTCCTGGGCGGTGTAGCCCAGCTCATAGCGGGTGAACCCGGTGTCCGGGTGGACGGAGTCGAAGATATAGGTGCTGGTGGTGTAGTTGTCGGAGAGGCGGGTCACATAGATGATATAGCTGTTGGTGGAGAGGACCAGGGCGTCCAGCTTGTCCTGGATCTCCAGGTATTCCGGATCGGTTTCCCCGGTGTCCAGATAGTATGTCAGCCGGTCCGGGTTGAGATAGGTCTTGGCGGTCTCGGCGATCTCGTAGGCGGAGCGGTTGTACTCATCCTCAAGCACCGTGGTAAACTCCCGGTAGCCCATGTAGCTGATGGCGGCGCACAGCAATACGCTCAGCAGCAGCACACTGGCGATGAGCTTGACGGAAAGTCCGGAAATCTTCTCTCTCATGGTTCCCTCTTTTCTTCCCATCCATCCGCCTGGGCGGCAAAAAACCGCCGGCTCTCCTCCTCCCGGAGGATCTGGACGGGCTTGTACTGGGCCATGGTCCGGCCCCGGCGGGCCAGACCGGCCTCATAGCGCTGAAAGCTGCCGGGGGGCAGGAACCGCACGCGGGGCGGGTCGATATCCCCCATGGTCCGGCAGCCCCGATACCCCAGGCTCGCCTCCTGGAGGCACCGGTCCAGCAGCGGGTCGGCGTCCTTCACGGGCGGGCACTCCAGGTAGACCAGGTACCGGCCCGGCCGGTGGGAGAAGTCCTCCTGGGCGCAGAAGGCGGCCACGGAGCGGTCCGCGCGGTCCTGGAACAGCCGCAGGGCCTGCCCCAGCTGCTCGGTGTTCAGTTTCTCATCCGCCACGTTCAGCGCCTGGTTGATCCGGTAGCAGAAGCGGACCACGGGGGCCTGGCCCCGGAAGCCCACCACCTCCAGCACGTCCTGCATCCGGTAGCGGTAGAGGCCGGAGTGGTTGGTGAAAATGAGCTCGTAGCGCCCGCCCACGGTGACCTCCTCCATGGTGAGGGGGCGGCCGCCTGCATGGGGGACGCTCAGGAACTCAAAGAACCCCGCCTCCGGCAGCAGGAGGTAGGCGTCGGGCACGTCCATCTCCGCCGCGATGCTGAGAAAGCCCTCCGAGGCGCCGTAGATGAAGTGATGGATGGGGATGCCGCCGGCGTAGCGGGCCATGGCCCGGGTGTAGACCGGAAAGGTCTCCCCACCGATGCCCACGATGTACCGGATATTCGGCCAGATCCGGGTAACCATGTTTTCCGGATGGATATCCGGATGAAGGGCCCGCAGCTCCGTCGCCCGCCGGGGGTCCGGGGGCAGCCACCGGCGGAGCTTCTGCCGCCAATATGCCGACAGGGGGACGCCGCTGTCCACGGCGCCCGTCTCCATGTCCCGCAGCAGCAGGTCCCAGTTCCGGCGGATGTAGTCCAGCGTGCCCACCACCCGGTGGAGGAACACACTGTGGATGGCGGTGATATTCCGCTCCGCCAGGGCGAAGCGGACCTTCACATAGGTCAGATCCTCCACCCGATCCGGGAAGAGGACCTCCTTGGGCACGCAGTAGTCGGAGGCGTCAAAGCCCCCCGCCCGGTCCAGCCACTGGTACAGGGAGGCGGAGCGGACGCCGCACATCTGCCCGCCGGGCAGGTGGGTCTTGGCGAACTCCCCCACCTGGAAGATCTTTCCGAAGAGGGCCTCCGGCGGCGTGTGGGGATAGTGCTCCCGCACCATGCCGCAGATGCCCCAGTGGATATAGTTGTAGTGGACCCACATGTCCGTCTCCGTCACCGGGACGTACTTGGGGGTACCGGTGCTGCCGGAGGTGATGGCGAAGTAGACCGGCTCCTCCGCCGTCAGCTGGCAGGTGCCGCCGGCGAGGAGGGCCTGGATATAGGGCTCGTAGTCCTGGTGACAGGAGAGGGGGACCCGGTCTTGAAACTCCTCCAGGGAGCGGACGCGGGAGAAGCCCCAGCGGCTGCCGTAGGCCGTGGCGGCGTTTTGTGCCAGGATGGTCCGCAGCTGTTCCCGCTGGATCCGGCGGGCGTCGGCCGCGGTGTGCCGCAGCCGCTCCATCGCCGCGCCGCCCCGGGAAACATAGTCCGTCGTCATAGTGGTCTCTCCTGTCCCTCAGAGTAAAAGCTGTACCGTATTCACCCCGAAGGTCCGCTGGTACAGTACGGTCTCCATCATGTCCGCGATGAGCTGGATGCCCAGGTACGCCTCGCCCCGGGACCTCCGCTGGTCAAAGGGGTTGTACTCCCGCCCGTCGTAGCGGATGCGGATACCCAGGGTGTCCTGGAGGGAGAAGACCCGCACGTCGAAGCGGACGGCGGCGTCCGGGTTCTCCTGGACGATCATGGTCATGACCTCCTCCAGGGCCAGGCTGAAGCGCATGACCTGCCGGGGGTTCATCTGATTCTCCCGGCAGAAGTCGGCGATTTTTCCGCTGGCCTCGCAGATCTGCTCCGTGTCCCCGGTGACGGAGAAGTTCATCACATGGCCCCGCTCCTCCAGGGAACGGTCCATCAGGAGGTACCGGGTCCGCTCCGGGTGCCGCCGGTGAAGAAGACCGGCGGTGAGGTACCACAGGACCAGGGTGACGGCCTCGCTGCACACCAGGAACCACCAGGGACTCAGCCCCAGGGCCAGGGCCACGTAGAGACTACCGGCGGCGGCCAGGAGGACCCGGCAGAGGATGATGGCGTTGGCCCAGCGCACGTGGCCGGAGACGTTGTAGTACCCGGAGAGGATGCTGCACCCCAGGGCCGGGAACATGCCGGCGCCTAGGCACACCATGGCAAAGCGCAGGGAGCCGGCGGGGAGACCGTAGGCGAAGGCAATGGCATCGGCCCCCAGGATCACCACGGCGGCAAAGGCCCCGCAGCAGAGGAGACCGGTGCGCCGCTCCCGCTGGATCAGCAGGGCGGCGCTGTCGTTGTCCCGCTCGCCGCTGTAGATGCCCAGCATGGCGGAGGCGGCCTGGGGCACGCCGTCCACCACTGAGAGGGAGAAGGCGCTGATACAGTTGACGGCGGTGAAGACCGCCACCAGCTCGCTGCCCCCCGCCCCCATCAGCAGGGCGTTCACCGCCAGCAGCCGCAGGGTCTGGAGCAGGTTGTTGAGGGCGGAGGGGCTCCCCGCCGCCGCGATCTCCCGCCAGTCCTCCCGGTCTGTGACCCAGGAGAGGCCCAGGCGGAAGCCGCTCTTCCTGTCACACAGCCAGAAGAAGCCCAGGGCGCAGGCCGCCGCCGTGGCGATGACGCTGGCCCAGGCGGCCCCGCCGATGCCCATGTCCAGGGGGTAGAGGAAGAGAAGGTCCAAAACGACGTTCCCGCCCCCCATCACCAGCATCATCCGGGCCACCAGCTTTGTCCGCCCGTCCATGCGGAGGAACCAGAAGGGGACGTAGATGAGGATCTTGGGCAGAGCCCCCAGCAGGGTGATGGAGGCGTACTCCCGGACCAGGGGCCGGATGGCCGGGTCCGGGCACAGCAGGGCGGAGAGGGGGCCGCTGAGGGCAAGACCCGCCGCCGTCATCACCAGGGACGCGGCCAGGCAGGACCACACCGCCGTGCGGTAGAGCCGCTGGCTCCGCTCCGGCTGCTGGCGTCCGATGGCCCGGGTGGCCTGGATGGCGGTGCCGGAGACCAGAAAGGACCCCACCACGCACAGCACCAGGTACACCGGGACGCAGAGGCTGATGGCGGACAGGCCGTCGGTTCCGATCCGCTGGCCCACCAGGACGCCGTCCGCCAGGATGTTGATGTTCTCGCTCAGAATGGACAGGACACAGGGCAGGAGGCTCCGGTGAAAGGCTCTGCGCAGAAAGGTCTCATCCTGTCTCAGGCGGCTGTCCCGGCTCTCCGCCGGGCTCTGCGCCGCTGTACCCGCCATAGGCGGCCTCCTTCCGTGTATCAGACGATGGTCAGGATATCCACGAAGCCGGTGATTTCAAAGACCTCCATGATGGTCTCATTGACGTGGCCAATGGTCATCTTTCCCTGCTTGTTCATGACCTTCTGGGCCGCCAGCAGTACCCGCAGGCCGGCGGAAGAGATGTACTCCAGGCCGGAGAAGTCAAAGTCCAGCTCCGTGACGCCGGTGAGGGAATTCTTGAGCTCCGCCTCCAGCTGGGGGGCGGTATTGGTGTCCAGCCGGCCCTCCAGGGTGATGCGCAGGGCGCTGTTGTCCAGGTTCTTGGTAATGGTCATGGCAATTTCCTCCCATATCATGTGTGTTTCCCTCCGCCCACGCCGGAGGGCGGGCGATATGCCCCCGGGTCCGGGACAGCCGTCCGGCCAAGGGCGGGACGCTCCCGGATTATCCGCGGCTGTCCGGCGGAAAGGACGCCGCCGGGACAAAATACCCCTTCTATCCTACCATCAAAAGCAGGGAGAAAGGCAAACCTTACAAAATTGTAAAGTTGGCGTTCCGGGCGCCGCAGGGGAAAAGGGCTCTATTATCATAGCATACTTTCCCGGTTCTGACAATGATTCCTCCGGGACAGCGGGGGCCGCCGGCGGAGAGAAGGCCGCGGAGGCCTCGCGCCCCGGATCTCTGGGCAAAGAAAAGCCCCGCCACCACGGCGGGGACAGATCAACAGCGGCGGAAAAACCGGCACGAGGCCCAGAAGACAAAAGAAATGACCCTCGACTTTTTTGTTACAGCTTTCCGTAACAGTCGAGGGTCATTTCACAAAGTAGGTGGGTTCCATCTGTGGTTAACCTCGCTTTCTTAAACTTCAGGGAGTTTGCTAGTACATGGGACTCACTCCTTTTCTTGTCTTAATCATACCCCAGTCGGCCCGTTTTCACAAGATGGGATATCCCATAAAAATGTTTTGACTTTCCTGTGCAAGTGGGAGAAATAACGATACAATCCCACAAAATAATTGACGAATGGGAAAAGATGTGGTATCTTGAAAGTGATGGGGCGGTTTGCGGGACCGCCCTTTTTTTGATTCATGGGCCCTGTCGGCCTTGCCGCGGCGGCAAAAAAACTGCCCCTTGACGAATCCCCGCAGGGCCCGATATCATGAAACCATGCAGAGGACAAATGCCCTGGAAGGAGGACGGGATATGAAATTGGACCGGACCTGGAGAAGAAGGGCCGCGGCAGCGCTGTTGGGCGCGGTGTACCTGACACTGACCGCCTGCGGCGCCGCGGCCGCGGCCGCAGAGGAAGACGGTGGGATTATCGATCTGAACGATCCCGACGTTGTCATCGCCGCCGAGGTGGGCACCACCACCGAGAGCGACGCCCGCAGCGCCTACCCGGACGCCCAGATCGTATATGTGAACAGCGCCACCGACGGCCTGCTGGCTGTCACCTCCGGCAAGGCGGACGCCTACGCCATGAACCTCACCGCCTACGAGAGCAGCGTGGAGCCTCAGCGCAGCGACGTGACCCTCCACCCCGACGGCGTGGTGGGGGAGGGCGGCGACGTGGTAGTGGGCATCAGCCCGGTAACAGAGCTGCCCGGCGCGGCGGACCTCATCAACGGCTTCATCGCGGAGATCAAGGCCGACGGCACCCTGGAGGACATGAACCGCCGCTGGGAGACGGAGCACGACTACGCCATGCCGGAGATTGCCGCGCCGGAGGAACCGGATTTTACCATCAAGGTGGGCACCACCGGCGCCGCCGAGCCCTACTCCTTCTACCAGGACAACCAGCTGGTGGGGTTTGACCTGGAGCTCATGTACCGCTTCGCCCTCTGGTGCAACGCGGAGCTGGTCATCGAGGTGTACGACTGGTACGGCATCATGCCCGCCTGCACCTCTGGCAAGGTGGACTACATCATGTCCAACCTCTTTGCCACCGAGGAGCGGCGGGAGGCCATGGACTTCTCCGACCCCTACAAGGAGGTCCGCACCGTCATGGTCATTGCCAGCCAGGAGACGGTGGCGGGGGAGAGCTTCCTGGACGGCATCGTGACCAATTTTGAAAAGACCTTCATCCGGGAGAACCGCTGGCAGATGATCCTCAGCGGCCTTGTGGTGACCCTGGAGATCTCCCTTCTCACGGGGCTCTTCGGCACGGCTCTGGGCTTTGGCCTGTGCCTGGTGCTCCGAAGCCGGCGGCGGGCGGTGTCCGGCGCCGCCGGGGTGTTCTGCAAGATCATGGAGGGCGTGCCCAACCTGGTGGTGCTGCTCATCGTGAACTTCGTGATCTTCGCCTCCTCCGATATCGACCCGGTGGCGGTGGCGGTGATCTCCTTCTCGGTGATCTTCGCCGTGTCCGTGGCCGGAACCCTGAACACCGGCATCCACGCCGTGGACAGCGGCCAGTGGGAGGCGGCCTCCGCCCTGGGCTTCGGCCGGGCCGCCAGCTTCCTCCATGTGGTGCTGCCCCAGGCCGTCCGCCATGTGCTGCCCATCTACAAGAGCGAGGTGGTGGCCATGATCAAGATGACCTCCATCGTGGGCTACATCTCCATCCAGGATCTGGCCCGGGCCGGGGACCTGATCCGCAGCCGCACCTTCGAGGCCTTCTTCCCCCTGATCGCCACGGCCATCATCTACTTTGCCATCTCCTCCGCCGTGGCGGGGGCCATCGGCCGGATCGAGCTGAACATCGACCCCCGCCGCCGCCCCCGGCGGCTGCCCAAGGGGGTGAGGGAGACCGGGAGCCCCGCCCCTGCGGCGGCGCCGGCCAGAACCTTTGACGAGGGCGAGCTCATCCGCATCGAGCACCTCAAAAAGGCCTTTCCCAATGTGACGCCTCTCACGGACGTGAACACCTCCATCCGCCGGGGGGAGGTCATCACCATCATCGGCCCCTCCGGTACCGGCAAGTCCACCCTCCTGCGCTGCGTCAACCGGCTGGAGACCCCCACGGCGGGGGCCATCATCGTACACGGAGAGAACGTCTGCGACAAGAAGGCGGACCTCAACACCCTCCGCCGCCGCATGGGCATGGTGTTCCAGCAGTTCAACCTCTTCGGCCACCTGACCATCATCGAAAACATCATGCTGGCCCCCACCCTGATCCGGAAGGTGCCCCGGCAGGAGGCCTATGAGAAGGCCATGGGGCTTCTGAAGGCCGTGGGCATGGCGGAGAAGGCCCTCAGCTACCCCGATGAGCTCTCCGGCGGCCAGAAGCAGCGGGCGGCCATCGCCAGGACCCTGGCCATGGACCCGGAGATCGTTCTCTTCGACGAGCCCACCAGCGCCCTGGACCCCACCATGGTGGGGGAGGTCCTCACGGTGATCCGGCAGCTGGCGGCCCAGGGGCTCACCATGATGATTGTCACCCACGAGATGAAATTCGCCAGGGACGTGTCCACCCGGGTGTTCTACATGGACCAGGGGGTCATCTACGAGGACGGGACCCCGGAGGAGATCTTCGACCACCCCCGGCGGGACCGGACCCGGGCCTTCGTCCAGCGGCTGAAGGTGCTCTCCCTCACCATCACCAGCCCGGACTACGACTTCATCGCCGTCACCGAGCAGCTCCAGCAGTTCGGCGAGAAGCAGCTCATGCCCCGCCGCCAGCTGGACAATATGCGCCGGGCCTTCGAGGAGATCTGCGCCACCAACGTGATCCCCCGCAGCGCCGGCGACTACGCGCTCCATATCACCGCCGAGTACGCCGAGGAGACCGGCAGGGCCCAAATGCGCTTCACCTGGGGTGGGAAACCCTTCAATCCCCTGGAGGAGGGCGACGCGCTGTCCGTGAAGCTGCTGCGGGGCTTCTTCTCCGAGAGTGCCTACCGCTATGCGGACGGCGAAAACGATCTGACCGTGTCCCTGTAGCCGCATTTCCTCCCCTGCTTTTGCCCCGCCGGCGCAGAAAGGGATTGCGGATTTGCGGAAAATTGGGTATACTCAATGGGAATCCCTTGGCTTTACCAGAAAGGAGAAGATCATATGTCATATATCGTGCTGACGAAGGAAAACTTCCATCAGGAGGTCATCTTGTCCGACAAGCCTGTCCTGGTGGATTTTTGGGCCAGCTGGTGCGGCCCCTGCCAGGCCCTGGCTCCGACCATTGACGAGATCGCCGACGAGCATGCGGAGATCAAGGTGGGAAAGGTCAACGTGGACGAGCAGCCGGAGCTGGCCCGCCAGTTCCGGGTGATGAGCATTCCCACCCTGATGGTATTCAAGAACGGAGACATGGTCCGCCGGGAGGTGGGGGGCCGCTCCAAGGAGGATGTCCTGGCCCTGATGGACTGAGCGTGTTTGCCAGAACCAGAAGCGAAAGCGCAGCAAGAGCCGCCGGAATTTTTCCGGCGGCTCTTGCTGCGCTTATGGAGCGAGGGGCGGCAGAGCGTCAGTAGCGGACCAGCAGCTCCAGAGCCAGCCGCTTCCACCGGGGAAGCTGACCGGAGGTTTCCCGGACCGCGGCGGCCAGCTGCCGCCAGCACAGCTGCCGCTCCTCTTCCGTGAGGGTGTGCTGGCTGAATTTGGCCTTTCGGCCCAGCTCCTCCAGAACCGGGTCCTCCGAAGCGCCCAGGGCCTGCAGGCGGCGGTAGCGGCGGTAGGCGGCCAGAGCGGAGGGGTTGGTATCGGGCCGGGACTCCTCCCGGCGGCGGCGGGATCGGGCCAGCCGCTCCCCGCTCCAGATCAGTCCCGCCAGCAGGAGAATGCCGCCGGGGATCAGAAGCCACCGGAGATCCAGGGGCTGCCGCTCCTCCGCCGCGTCTCCGCCGGGCTGGACGGCCCCGGCGCCGCCGTCGGCGTCCTCACCGGAGCTGGAAGCCTCGCTCTCCCAGGGCTGCACGGGGACGGGGGAGCTGTCCGCCTGGACCTGTTCCTGGGAATCGGACTGGTCCGGCGCGAGGGTGTCCTCCCCGCCGGAGAGACTCTCTCCGCTCTCGCCGCCGCCGGGGGTGACCTCGATGGGGTACCAGCCGTAGCCGTCCAGGTAGATCTCCACCCAGGCGTGGGCGGTATAGTCGGGGACCTCGACGGTCTCGCCGGGGATGACGTCGGCGGTGTAGCCGCTGACGTACCGGGCGGGGATGCCGTTCATCCGCAGCAGCAGCACGGCGGCGGTGGCGAAGTGGACGCAGTAGCCCCGGCCCTCCGCCAGGAAGTGGGCCACAAAGTCCTCCCCCTCCGCCATGGCGGGGGTATCGAGGTCATACACCGCGATCTCGCCCAGGAGCCGGGCGGTCTGAAGGGCGGTGGTCACCGCGTAGCGGTAGTTTTCCGCCAGGTCCTCCGGAGGCTGCACGTCCATCTCCGGCAGTCGGGCGGACAGGGGGGCCAGCACCTGGGCGGCGGTCTCCGGTACGTCCAGGTAGTGGCGGTAGACGAAGGGCCGGTAGGTGGCTTCCTCCGACGCCTCGGGCTGGGCGGAGTTTTGGGGAACGATGTCGGGCAGATAGGAGAGCGTGTAGCTGTTTTGACCCGTCTGCCGGGTGAGATAGGCGTCCCGCACAGGGGTGAGGACCGCCGTGACAGTTTCCCCCGTGGGCTGGTAAGGGAGATAGGCCAGGGCGCCGGTGGCGGCGGCGTGCTGGATGGTGAGGGAGCCGGTCTCACTGCCGCAGGACGGCTGGGGATAGAGAAAGCCCTGGGCGGCTTCCACAGGGAGATCCGCCTCGGTCAGCTCCAGGTAGGCCTCCTCGGGGAGAGGCTCCCAGCTGGCGCCGGTATATACCGACGAGGAGCTGCCCCGGAGGTAGACCCGGCCCTCCTCCGACCCCTCCACCCGCAGCATGACCCGCCCGGTAAAGCTCCGGGGCCCCACGGCGGTGAGGTCCACCTCCTCCAGGCTGGGCGAGGCGCCGCTGTCATTTCCGCCGGAGAGCAGCTCTGTGGGAAGCTCCCAGTCCAGAGCGGTGTCCAGTCCCTGCCCGGCGACATCCAGAAGGCGCTGCCGGGCGTCGGTGGCCCACTGGGGGTACTGGTAGCTCTCCTGGGGAACGGCGGCGGCCAGAAGAAGGGGCAGCAGCACCGCCATGGCCAGGGAGGTCAGGCGGCCCCAGTTCAGGGAGCGGAGGTCCTCCAGGGGGTACAGGGCGGTGAAGAGCAGGGCGAGGCAGCCCGAGAGCATGGCCAGAAAGCCGGGCCAGGAGGGCAGCGTCCCCGCCAGAACCGCCGGCAGGAAGGGGAAAAAGCACACCGTCCCGGCGGCCCACCAGCACCGTGCCCGGGTGAACATACCCAGCAGCAGGGCCATCAGGGCCGTGAGAAAAAGGAGACAGGGAGAGAGGTCCACGGCGGCATCTGCCTGCGGCAGGGACAGGGGCAGGTCGGGGAGAAGGGCGAAGAGGGGAGCGCTCACCCGGATCAGGACCTCCCGCAGGCCGGGGAGCAGGGGCTCCCACCGCCACAGGGCCAGAGCCGCCGCCAGGAACAGGAGGCAGACGACAATCCTCCGGGGGAGTTTTGGCAGCGCCCCCAGGGCAGCGGCCGCCAGGGACAGAAGAATGGTCCGGAGAAGGAGCGCGCCCCTCCCCGCCTCCAGGCTGCAGAGGGCCTGCAGGGAGAACAGCCACCCGCCCAGCAGCAGGCCGGTGACAATGAAGCTCAGGGCGGCGGCGAGGAGGACAGCGGTCCAGCGGCGGTCACAGATTACCATGGCGATCCTCCTCCCGGCGTATGTAGATGGAGAAGATGGGCTCCTCCCCGGCGGGCCGGATGGGCTGCTCCAGCAGGGAGTGTCCCTGGTCCGGGGCGGGGTCGGAGAGAATGGCGGTAAGGCACTGCTGCCAGCCGGGGGAGTCCTCCACGGCGAAGCGGCGGGTGCGGCCGCTCAGCGGGTGGGCCCAGCGGATCTCGTGGGGCTGTCCCCGCCGCTGGAGGGCCAGGGAGAGAGACGCTACCCGGTCGATGATCCCGTCCAGCTCCTCCAGGGGGCCCAGGTGGTCGAAAACCAGCACCGGCAGCGGCCGCCGGGCGGCCAGCAGCTCCCGGACAATGAGCTGGTCCCGCTTGGCGGAGAGCTTCCAGTGGATGGAGCGGACGCTGTCGCCGGGCTGATAGTCCCGCAGATCGTAGTCCTCTCCGGTGGGCGCCCGGCCTATGGGGGCGGGGAGGACGGCACCTCTCTGCTCCGGGACAGCCGGAGCGGGGACCTGCGCCGGCACCGGCCCCACCAGCACCGAGGCGGGGAGCGGACAGCGCACCGGCAGGGCGAACAGGCCCAGACAGTCGCACACCCAGATCCGCCGGACCCGGCACTCCAGCCGACCGCAGTGCCGGGTGGCCAGATGCAGCGGCAGCACCAGGCCGGGGAACACCTCGGCTTCCGATTTCCGGAAGCTTCTGGTCTCCCCGGTCATGGCGTCCCGGACCTGGAAACGGCAGGATATCCGGGCCAGGGGCAGGGGGAAGCGGTTGTCCAGAATGAGGGACCAGGAGGCCCTGCTGCCCCGCCGGACCTGGGGATTCCGGGGGAGAAGCCGGGGCCGGCAGCCCAGCATGGCGGGCAGGCTCAGCGCCAGGCCCGCCAGGGGCAGGATCAATATCAGAAGAAAGAGGTAGTGCACAAGGTACCCGACGTCGAAAAGCTGGATCAGCAGGGCGGCGAGGAGCACCAGCAGGTAGACGAGCCTTCGGAAGAACATGGCGCTTACCGGATCCGGGGCGGGTTTACCGCCTTGCAGATCTCCGCCGCCGCCACGCTGCCGGTGAAGGTCCCCTCGGCGCCGGGCACCGGGATCAGCCGGTGGGCGATGACGTCCTGCCAGATGCACTGGACGTCCTCCGGGATCACATAGTCCCGCCCCCGGAGGAAGGCGGCGGCCCGGCTGGCCGCCGCTACCGCCAGACTGGCCCGGGGGCTGGCGCCCTGCGCCAGCTGGGGATGGCTGCGGGTGGCGTTTATCAGGCGGATGATGTACTGAAGGACCTCGTCGCTGATGTGGACGTTGTCCACCAGCTGCCGCAGCCGCTCCAGCTCCTCCCGGGTGAGGACCTGACGCACCGGCTCCATGGCCTGGCTGTACTGGCGGCGGCGCAGCAGCTCCAGCTCATCCGCGGGAGCGGGGTAGCCGATGGACAGCCGTAGCAGGAAGCGGTCCAGCTGGGAGTCCGGCAGCAGCTGGGTGCCCGCGGCGCCGGCGGGGTTCTGGGTGGCGATGACCAGGAAGGGCTGGGGCACGGGGTGGCTCACGCCGTCCACCGTGACCTGGCCCTCCTCCATGGCCTCCAGCAGGGCGGACTGGGTGCGGCTGGTGGCCCGGTTGAGCTCGTCGGCCAGGAAAAGGTTGCAGAAAATGGACCCGGGCTGGAACTCCAGCTTGCCGGAGGCTTTGTTGTAGATGGAAAAGCCGGTGACATCCGAGGGCAGCACGTCGGGGGTGAACTGCATCCGGGAGAAGCGGAGGTCCATGGCCTTGGCGAAGGCCAGGGCCAAAGTGGTCTTTCCTACGCCGGGGATATCCTCCAGCAGGATATGTCCCCGGGCCAGGATGGCCACCAGCACCTTGGCCAGGGTGCCGTCCTTGCCCACGATGCTCTTTTTTACCTCCGTTATTACGGTCGCGGCCAGATTTCTTTCGTTCATATCGAGTCCTTTCCGCGGCCGGCGGTCCGCCGCCGGCCTGCGAGGATGTAACACAACCACTATACCATTTTGCCTCCCGCAGGGGTAGCCCTTTTTTGAAAATTTAACAGGGACGGCGATTTTTTCGGCACGGCGGCCTCTCCGGCGCATAAGGGCGGCCTCGCCTGCGCATGCTGGCAGGGAGAAAACCGGAAGGAGGCGTGTGCTATGAGAGCGAAAACATGGCGGCGGGCGGCGGCCCTGACTCTGTGCCTGGGGATTCTGACTGCCTGCGCCGCGGATACAGGGGGGACCGCCCCGGCCTCCGGCGGCGCGGCGGTGCCGGCGTCGGCGGACAACTGGGGACTGTCCTTCCAGACGGAGGGGGAGACCCCGATCGGCAACGCGGGGATCGAGGAGCTGGCGGCCTATAACGCCTGCTATGTGGGGGATACGGAGAAGAAGGTGATCTATCTCACCTTTGACTGCGGCTATGAGAACGGCTACACGGGGAAGATCCTGGACGTACTGAAGAAGCACCAGGCCCCGGCGGCCTTCTTTGTGGTGGGCCATATGGTGGAGTCCGCCCCGGACGTGGTGCGGCGGATGGCGGCGGAGGGCCACATCGTGGGCAACCACACCTACCACCACCCGGACATGTCCGCCATCGCGGAACAGGCGGCCTTCTCCGAGGAGCTGACCTCCCTGGAGGCCCTCTATCGGGAGACCACCGGGCAGGAGATGAGCCGGTTTTACCGTCCGCCCCAGGGCAAGTACAGCGTGGAGAACCTCAAGCAGGCCCAGGCCCTGGGCTACCGGACGGTGTTCTGGAGTCTGGCTTATGTGGATTGGTACACCGACGACCAGCCCACGGCGGAGGAGGCCTTCTCCAAGCTGATCCCGCGGATTCACGACGGGGCCATCGTGCTGCTCCACTCCACCTCCCGCACCAACGCGGAGATCCTGGACGAGCTGCTGACCCGGTGGGAGGACATGGGGTATACCTTCGCCCCCCTTACGGAGCTGCCCATCTCCGCGGACGGCGGAGCGAAATAGCGGACAGGGGGAGCCGAAACGGCTCCCCCTGTGAAAAATCCGGAAAGAATCGGGAACCCGGGGAAGAAAAAAGAGCCCCCCCTTGCGCCGGCCCCATATTTGGTATACAATATTAAAACTGCATTAAGAAGTGTGGGAGACAGGGCGGCGGCCCCTCCCCGGGAGGCCCGGGCGCGACTCATGGACATCGCGGTGGAGGCCCTGCGCTCCTTCCTGGCGGGGCGGCCGGTGAGCGCGGTCAACGGCTGAGGAGAAGCGGCAGAAAATGACGTCTCTCGCCGGCGCGCCTGTGGTACACTGCTCCTGCCGCCGGAGGGCGGCGGATGGACCGCGGGCCGGGCCCCGATGCCCGGCGCGGAGAGGAGGGGTAGCGCTGAGATGGTTTAAACCGGTGGCGGACAGCTGGCCGGGCAGATTTGTGACAGGCTGCCTGAAGCGCTATTTCCGGCATGACGTGGGGCGGCAGAGCGCGGCGCTGGCCTACTATCTGCTCTTTACGCTCTTTCCGTTCCTGATCTTCCTCAGCAGCCTCCTGGGCCTTCTGCACCTGGACGTGTCCGAGGTGCTGCGGGGCCTGCAGCCCCTGCTGCCCGCAGAGGTGCTGGACGTGGTGGAGATGTATCTCGCCTACGCCGCCCGGACCTCCAGCGCAGCCATGCTGTGGTTCGGCCTGATCTTCTCCATCTACTTCCCTATGCGGGCGGCGGACTGCCTGATGCGGGCGGTGCGCCGGGCCTACCATCTGCCCCGGCCCACCAATCAGCTGGTCTACCGCTTCAAGGTGCTGTTCTATACGGTGTTCCTGCTGGTGACCATCGCCGTGACGCTGGCCCTGGCCACCATGAGCCAGCGGGTGCTGGCCTTCGTGGGGCGGTATATCGCCCTGCCCGACGGGTTTATTGATCTGTGGGGCCTGCTGCGTTTCCCCCTGCTGGCCGTGGTGGTGTTCGGCGCGGTGGGCCTGCTCTACGCCATGGCCCAGGACACCCGGCAGCCGGGGCGCAACGTGGTGCCCGGGGTGATCGCCTCCCTGTCGGCCTGGATGGCCCTGTCGGCGGCCTATTCCTTCTACGTGGAGAATTTTGCCAACTACTCCTTGATATACGGCACGCTGGGAACCATGGTGGTGCTGATGATCTGGCTGTACCTCACGGCCACGGTGCTGATCATGGGCGCGGAGATCAACGATACCCTCATGTCCCTGCGGGGGGGCCCCCACAGGGCGAATAAGACAGAAACAGGAGAGACTTCCTCATCATAAGGAGAACAGAGAAAGCATATGAAGATCATCATCATAGGCAATGGTAAGGTGGGATACACCCTGGCCCAGCAGCTGAGCGGGGACGGCGAGGACCACGATCTGGTCCTCATCGACAAGAGCGCCGAGGCCCTGCACAACGCCGACGGGGTGCTGGACATCCTCTGCAAGGAGGGCAGCGGCGCCTCCATCCAGGTGCTGCTGGAGGCGGGGGTCCGCACCACGGACCTGGTGGTGGCGGTGACGGGCTCCGACGAGCTGAACATCGTCTGCTGCCTCATCGCCAAGAAGCTGGGCGCCAAGCACACCGTGGCCCGGGTCCGAAGCCCGGAGTACTTCAAGGAGGCCAATCTGCTCAAGCGGGAGATCGGCGTGAGCATGATCATCAACCCGGAGTACGCGGCGGCCCAGGAGATCTCCCGGCTGCTGCGGGTGCCGGCGGCCTTCAGCGTGGAGGCTTTCGCCCGGGGTCTGGTGGAGATGATCGGCTTCCCCCTCCTGGAGAGCGACGGCCTGGCGGGCATACCGCTTGCGGAGTACAACCGCCGCCACCCCAACGGCGTGCTCATGTGCGCGGCCATCCGGGGGGAGGAGGTGTTCGTTCCTAACGGCGCCTTTGTTCCCCAGATCGGGGACAAGGTGTATGTCATCGGCAGCCAGCAGGAGACCGCCCGCTTCTTTGCCTCTCTGGGCCGCAGCGGCAACGGCATCCGCCACATCACCGTCCTGGGCGGCAGCAAGATCGCCACCTACCTCACCTGGGCGGTGGAGAAGGTGGGCATGAAGGTGCGCATCGTGGAGCAGGACGAGGAGAAGTGCCTGGCCCTCTCGGAGAAGCTGCCGGACACCATGATCATCCAGGGGGACGGCACCGACAGCGCCGTCATCGAGACGGAGAACCTCCTCAACACCGACGCTTTCATCGCCCTGACCAACCGGGACGAGGAGAATCTGCTCATGGCCATGAGCGCCCAGCGGGCGGGGGTGTCCAAGGTCATTGCCAAGATGAACCGGCTCAACTACATAGAGATGATGCGGGAGTTCGGCGTGGACAGCATCATCAGCCCCAAGGAGATCACCGCCAACCAGATCTCCGCCTACGTCCGGGCCATCGCCGGCAGCGAGGGCAGCGCCGTGGAGCACCTGTACAAGCTGCTGGGCGGCGCCATCGAGGCGGTGGAGTTTACCGCCATCGCCGCCACCCGCTTCCTCAACACCCCCCTCAAGGACCTGCGGCTGAAGGACGGCATGCTGGTGGCGGCCATCGTCCGGGAGGGCAAGACCATCATCCCTGACGGCAACACCTCCATCCACGCGGGGGACCGGGTCATCGTCATGGCCAAGAGCTTCTTCCTCCACGAGCTGGACGACATTCTGGCGTAAGGCGGGGATGGTGCGATGAACAGTAAACTGGTATTTCATATCCTGGGCCTGATCCTCCGGGTGGAGGCGGTGCTGATGCTGCCCTCCGCCGCCATCGGCTTTGCCTGCGGCACCGGCGACGGCCCGGACTTCCTGATCTCGGCGGCCATCACCCTGCTGGTGGGGCAGCTTTTGACCCTGCTGCCCCGGAAGGGGGTCAAAATGCAGGCCCGGGACGGCTTTGCCACCGTGGGCCTGGGCTGGATCGTCCTGTCCCTCTTCGGCGCGCTGCCCTATGTGTTCTCCGGGGTGATCCCCAACTATATCGACGCCGTGTTCGAGACGGTGTCCGGCTTTACCACCACCGGCGCCACGGTGCTCACCGTCATCGAGGGCCTGCCCATCGGCGTTCTCTTCTGGCGGGCCCAGACCCAGTGGATGGGCGGCGTGGGGGTCCTGGTGCTGGCTCTGGCCCTGATCCCCAAGTTGGGGGAGGGCAGCGTCTACCTCATGCGGGCGGAGTCCCCGGGACCCATCAAGAGCAAGCTCACCCCCCGCCTGGGGGACACCGCCAAGATCCTCTATATCATCTACATCGGCCTCACCGTGGCGGAGACCATCTGCCTGAAGCTGGCGGGAATGAGCTGGTACGAGGCTCTGACCCACTCCTTCACCACCATCTCCACCGGCGGCTTCTCCGTGCGCAACGCCAGTATCGCCGCCTACGACAGCATGCTCATCGACTGGATCATCATCGTCTTCATGTTCCTCTCCGGCATCAACTTCGCCCTGCTGTTCTACGCGGTGCGGCGGAACTTCAAGGCGGTGTTCCAGAGCGAGGAGCTGCGCTCCTACACCATCATGGCGGTGACGGCCTCGGCCCTCATCGTGCTGAACCTGGTGGTCCACGCCGGCTGGGCCCTAAACGCGGAGACCATCACCGACGCCACCTTCCAGGTGGTGACGCTGATGACCACCACCGGCTACATGACTTACGACTACGTCCTCTGGCCCACCTTCTCCCAGACAGTACTGATCCTGGTGATGTTCGCCGGCGCCTGCGCGGGGTCCACCGCCGGCGGCGTCAAGCAGATCCGGGTGGTGCTGCTGTTCAAGAACCTCCACCGGGAGATCCAGCGGATTCTCCACCCCCGGGTGGTGAAGACCATCCGCTGCGACGGGGAGCGGGTGGAGGAGCCCATCCTCTCCGGGATCACCCTCTTCTTCTTCGCCTATATCCTGCTGCTGCTGGTGGGAACCCTGGTGGTGGCCTGGGACGATGTGGGCTTCACGTCCGCCTTCACCGCGTCCCTCACCTGCATCAGCAACGTGGGTCCCGCCTTCGACATCCTGGGCCCCACCTCCAACTTCAGCATGCTCTCCGGGGTCAGCAAGATCGTCCTCAGCCTGAACATGCTGCTGGGACGGCTGGAGATCATGCCGCTGCTGCTGCTGGTATTCCCCGGCCTGTGGAAGAAGCGGTAAGCGCAAAAGGAGACAGTATATGGATCAGAATGTGAAATTTCAGGAGTACGCCCGCCTGCTTATTGAGGTGGGGCTGAATGTGCAGAAGGGCCAGGATCTGGTCATCGCCTGTCCGGTGGAGTGCGCCTGGTTTGCCCGGCTGTGCGCCGGGGCGGCCTACGACGCGGGCTGCCGGGAGGTGATCATGAACTGGCGGGACGACGCCCTGACCCGGATGAAGTATCTCCGGGCGGCGGACCAGGTCTTTGACGCCACGCCGGCCTGGCAGGCGGAGTTCCTGAACGGCTATGCCCGGGCCGGAGCGGCCTATCTGAGCATCTCCGCCACGGACCCGGAGAACCTCAAGGGGGTGGATCCGGACCGGCTGGTCCGCCAGCAGCGCTCCGGCAGCGCTGCGCTGCAGGACTTCTACCGCCTGCAGATGTCCAACGGCTTCCCCTGGTGCGTGGCTGCCCTCCCCATTCCCAGCTGGGCGGAGAAGGCCTTCCCCGGCTGCAGGGGGGAGGAGGCGGTGGAGAAATTGTGGGACGCCATCTTTGAGGCGGTCCGCATCACCGGCGACGGCAAGGCCGTGGAGCGCTGGCGCGCCCACGTGTCCACCCTCCAGGAGCGGGTGGACAAGCTCAACGGCCTCTGCCTGGAGCGGCTCCACTATACCAACAGTCTGGGCACCGACCTCACCATCCGCCTGCCGGAGAGCCACCTCTGGTCCGGCGGCGACGGGGCCGCCGCCACCGGCCAGCGGTTTGTGGCCAATATCCCCACGGAGGAGATCTTCACCGCGCCCCTCCGGGACGGGGTGGACGGCGTGGTGTACGCCTCCATGCCCCTTGCCCACGACGGCAATATCATCACCGGCATCCGCTTCACCTTCCGGGATGGGAGGATCGTGGAGGCCCACGCCGACCAGGGGGAGGAGCAGCTGAAGGCAGCCATCTCCCTGGACGAGGGGGCCGCCCGGCTGGGGGAGGTGGCCCTGGTGCCCTACGACAGCCCCATCAGCAACCAGAAGCTCCTCTATTACAACACCCTCTTTGACGAGAACGCCTCCTGCCACCTGGCCTTCGGCGAGGCCTATGCCGAGTGTGTCCGGGGCGGCGAGCAGATGACCAGGGAGGAGCTGAAGGACACCGGCCTCAACGACTCCATCACCCACGTGGACTTCATGGTGGGCACCGCGGACCTGACCATCACCGGCTATACCCGGGACGGCAGAGAGGTGCCGGTGTTCGCAGACGGCAATTTCGCCCTGTAAGAGAACATTTTTTGCCTGACGGAGATATGAGAGCGCAGCCTGTGGAAACATGGGCTGCGCTCTTTGCATGCGGAAGATTGCAAATGCGAGACAGCGGTTGAAAAATCCGGTCGTTTGTGGCAGAATCTTGGTATACAGAAGGAACCAGGAGGTATGCCCATCATGAACTACGATTTTACCACGCTGCATCCCCGGATCGCCGTAGGCTCCAGCAAGTGGGAGGCCATGCGCAAGCTCCGCCCGGGCCTCCCGCCGGAGGTGATTCCCCTGTCGGTGGCGGACATGGAGTTTGCCAATCCCCCGGAGATCGCGGAGAGCCTCTCCCGCTGTCTCAATGGGATGATTCTGGGCTACACCCAGCCCACCGACGGCTATTTCGCCGCCCTGGAGAGCTGGATGGCCCGCCGCCACAGCTGGAAGATCGACCGGGAGTGGGTGGTTCCCTCGCCGGGGGTGGTGCCCGCCCTGTGCCATATGATCCAGGCGTATACGGAGCCGGGGGACAAGGTCATCGTGTTCCCGCCGGTGTACTATCCCTTCTACAGCGCCATCCGGGAGAATGGCCGGCAGGTGCTGGAGTGCCCCCTGCTGGAGAAGGACGGCCGCTATGAGATGGACTTCGACCGCTTCGCCCGGGCGGCGGAGGAGGGGAAGGTCCTCCTCTTCAGCAGTCCCCACAACCCGGTGGGCCGGGTGTGGAGCCGGGAGGAGCTGGAGACGCTCAGCGCCATCTGCCTGGAGAAGGGGGTGCTGGTCCTCTCCGACGAGATCCACTTCGACCTGATCCTGGGGGAGCGGCCCCACACGGTGTTTGCCGCCCTGTCGGAGGCGGCGGAGCAGAACTGCGTGATCTGCACCGCCCCCAGCAAGACCTTCAACCTGGCGGGACTCCAGACCTCCAATCTCATCATTCCCAACGAGAAGCTGCGGGAGAAGCTGCTGACCGTCCGGAAGCGGCTGGGGCTCCACGGCTGCAACATGCTGGGGTACCAGGCCTGCGAGACAGCCTACCGGGAGTGTGAGGACTGGCTGGAGCAGCTGCTGACGGTGCTGCGGGAGAACCGGACGCTGGTGGAGACCTACGCCAGGGCCTTCCTGCCGGGGGTGAAGCCGGTGGCGCTGGAGGGCACCTACCTCCAGTGGCTGGACTGCCGGGAGCTGGGCATGGACGCCCGGGCCCTGGAGAGGTTCATGCAGGAGAAGGCCCTGTGGTTCACCGACGAGGGATACATCTTCGGCACCGGCGGCGAGGGCTTCGAGCGCATCAACCTGGCCTGTCCCACCTGGGTCCTCCGCAAGGCCCTGGACCGGCTGCGGGACGCCCTGCAGAGCCGGAGGGCCTGAGACGGAGCCAGCGAGAAAAGGGTGCGGCGCACAGCTGTGCGCCGCACCCTTTTTATCTGCTATACCGGCAGCAGGACGGACATCCAGTGGATTGCGCTGCACAGGATCACGCCCACGGCCAGGGGCAGGACAATGGCCAGGGCGGTCCAGCGCAGGCTCCGGGTCTCCCGCCAGATGGTCAAGCACGTGGTGCCGCAGGGAAAGTGGAAGAGGGTGAATACCAGCACCGACAGCGCCGTGGCGGCGGTCCAGCCGTTGGCGGTGAGAATGGCGTGGAGCTGGGGCAGGCCCTCGTAGCCCACCAGGGTCCCGGCGGAGAGGTAGCCCATGAGGATGCAGGGCACGACGATCTCGTTGGCGGGGAAGCCCAGGAAGAAGGCCAGGAGGATCACCCCGTCCATGCCGAGAAGGCGGCCCGGTCCCTCCAGGAGCCCCGCCAGGTGGAGGAGGATGCTCTGCTCCCCAATGGTCACATTCGCGGCGACCCAGATGATCAGCCCCGCCGGGGCCGCCACCGTCACCGCCCGGCCCAGGACGAACAGCGTCCGGTCCAGCACCGAGCGGACCAGCACCTGTCCCAGCCGGGGGAAGCGGTAGGGGGGCAGCTCCAGGGAGAAGGCGGAGGGGAGGCCTTTGAGCACCGTGGCGGAGAGGAGACGGCTGGACCAGAGGGTCATGGCCACCGCCAGGACGATGCAGCCCATCAGCAGCAGGGCCGACCACAGGGACCGCCACAGCCCGGTGCCGGCGGTGAAAAACAGGGAGATCAGGGCGATGAGGGTGGGAAAGCGGCCGTTGCAGGGCATGAAGGCGTTGGTGAGGATGGCGATGAGCCGTTCCCGGGGACTCTGGATGATCCGGCAGCCCATGACGCCGCAGGCGTTGCACCCGAGGCCCATGCACATGGTGAGGGCCTGCCGCCCGTGGGCCCCGGCGCGGTGGAAGAAGTGGTCCATGTTGAAGGCCACCCTTGGCAGGTACCCCGCGTCCTCCAGCAGGGTGAAGAGGGGGAAGAAGATGGCCATGGGGGGCAGCATCACGGACACCACCCAGGCGGTGGTCTGATACACCCCGTCCACCAGTGCTCCCACCGCCCACCAGGGGGCGCCCATGCCCTCCAGCAGCTGCCGCAGCGGCTCCCGCAGTCCGAACAGGAGGTCGGAGAGGAGGGCGGAGGGGACGTTGGCCCCCGCCATGGTCAGCCACAGAATCCCCGCCAGGAGCAGCAGCATGACGGGAATGCCGCCCTTCCGGGAGGTGAGGACCCGGTCCAGCCGCCGGTCCAGCCGGTGGGCGGTTTCCTCATCCGCGGTGACCGCCTGGGCGGCGATCTCCTGGGCCCGGGCGGCCAGGACCGCAGCCTGCCGGCAGGGGCACAGCCCCGCCGCCGGGGGATCCGATGGCAGGGGTGGGGGCGGCGCGGCAATGGTCTCCGCCAGGAGGGCCTGGAGCTGGGAGAGACCCCGGCCGCTGCGGGCGGCGGCGCCGGTGACGGGGCAGCCCAGAAGGGCCTGGAGCTTCCCCAGGTCCACCTGGATGTGCTTTCGCGCCGCCTCGTCCAGCAGGTTCACGCACACCACCACCGGCCAGGCGGCGGCCGTCACCTGGAGGACCAGGGCGAGGTTCCGCTCCAGGCAGGTGGCGTCCACCACTACCAGCGTCACGTCCGCCTCCCCGGAGAGGAGGTAGTCCCGGGTCACCTCCTCCTCGGCACTGCCGGGGTGGAGGGAGTAGGTCCCCGGCAGATCCACAAGAGTATATGTACCGCCCTGGTAGAGGTAACGGCCCCGGGCCACCTCCACGGTCTTGCCCGGCCAGTTTCCCGTGTGCTGGTTGAGGTGGGTGAGGGCGTTGAAGAGGGTGGACTTGCCCACGTTGGGGTTGCCCACCAGGGCGATGACGGGCCCGGACGCAGCATCCATGGAAAGACCTCCTTTTTGCCCCGGTGCGGGGCGTATGTCCTCCCAGCATATGCGCCGCCGGCAGAAAAGGTGAAAAAAGGGAGGGGGCCTGAGGCCCTCTCCCCTCTCCTTTATGATTGTCCGAACTCCATGTTGGCGAAGATCCGCTCCATCCGCTCGTCGGGGAAGTGCTCATCCACAAAGGACCAGAAGCCGCTGGAGGCGGGTTCCCCCTGGAAGCGCTGGGACCACCGGGCCACCGCCACGCAGGTGACGACGGCGTTCACCACCAGGAAGGCCGTGAGACACCAGGTGAGGATTTTGCCCGCCTTGTTGGGGATTTTCAGAATCCACTTGGCCATCCGGGGGTAGAGATCCTTGATCCACAGCACCCCCAGCACCCCCCAGAACACGGAGTACAGAAGGCAGATGCGGCCGTTGAGGTTGAAGGGCATGCCGCTGTAGTCCCAGGACCGGGAGCCCAGAAGGGCCTCCTGTCCCCAGGAGCACACGTACTCCACCACGCTGCCCACGATCATGCCCCCCAGGAAGGAGAGGAGGTAGCCCCGGTTGCGGTAGCGGTAGAGGGCCACGGTCAGCACCACGGCCCCGGCTCCGTAGAGCAGGTTGAAGGGCCCGTACACCAGGCCTGCCCGGCTCTCGATATAGCCGTTGCGGACCAGGCACCAGAGCATCTCCACCACCACGCCGGCAAAGCTGCCCACAAAGCACACCAGCAGCAGCTTGTAGAGGTTGATGCCCCGGGCGAAATGGCGGCTCTGCTGCTCCTCCAGGTCGATGGAGCCGTTGGCCGGAGGGTTGGGCAGATACCACTTCCGGTCCCGGCTGGTGCGCATGTCGAAGAAGCGGGCGCTGAGCTCGTCCTCCAGCTTGCCGGTGGCCTGGAGGGCCTCGGAGAGATTGCCGGAGGTCCGCCTGAGGGCGTCGATCTCCTTTCGGACCTCCTCATCCAGTGCCTCGGAAGGCTTTTCGCTCTGCTCGGCCTCCCGGGCCAGACGGACATAGTAGCCCTGCAGTTCCGGCACAGCCGCCTCCACAGAGGCCAGCACCGCCTCGCTCATGGCCTCCAGCCGCTCCAGCGGCCGGACCTCCCCCTGGGACGGGGGCTGCGGGGGACAGGGCACAGGCTCCGCCGGCCTCAGATCGTGTTTTTCTTCCATGGACAGGCCTCCTTGCGGCGTCCTCCCGCTGTGAGCGGGGAGGGCGTTCGAGTATAGTATGGCAGAAGCGATGCCCATTATAGCGGAAAATGCTGGGAGATACAACTGTGAGATATTCCAGAAAATGCCAGATCTCCGGCCACCCCCAGGGGATGGCCGGAGAAGATCAATGTATCAGAATCCGGCTGGCGTCGTCCCGCCGCAGGGCGATGACCGCGCCGCACACGGCGTAGGCCACCGGGTCGCCCCAGGGGGCGGCCTGCAGGGCGGACACGGTCCGTCCGGGGATGAACCCCAGCTCCATGAGCCGCAGCTGCTCGCCCTGGGGGGCCAGCAGCCGGGACACGGTTGCTTTCCGGCCCGTCGGGAGATGGTCCAGGGTCGTGTTCTCCAAGGGAAGTCCCTCCTTCCGGGGCAAAGCCCCTCGGAACAGTGTATGACGGCGGCGGCACAGAGGCGTCAAAATTGCGGAAAAAATGCAGGAAAACCACTTGACAAAAAAGGGGAGTTAGCATAGGGTTACAATGAAAAATATATGAGGAACAAGAGAAGGGAATTTTTATGAAGGATACACGGGAGAACATGACGCTGGACAAGCTGCCGGTGGGCGGCAGCTGCATCCTCTGTCAGGTGGGCAATCAGCGGGGGGCGGTGAAGCGCCGGCTGATCGACATGGGTCTCACCCCGGGGACCGAGGTGAAGCTCGTCAAGATCGCCCCCTTCGGCGATCCCATGGAGCTGCGGCTGCGGGGCTATGAGCTGTCCCTCAGGAAGGAGGACGCCGCCCAGATCCGCATCCGGCCCCTCAGCGGGAAGGAGGCGGAGAAGCAGGCGGTGCCGGAGACGGCCTACCATCTGGGGGGCGGCTGCCACGGGGACTGTGCCCACTGCGCCGTGGGCTGCAGCGACCCCAGGGACCTGGAGGCCATGCGCCGGGCCCACCGCCACGAGCAGAGCCAGCACCCCCAGACCTACGATCCCCATGCCCACGACCAGCGCCAGTGGAAGGTGGCCCTGGTGGGGAACCCCAACTGCGGCAAGACCACGCTCTTCAACGCCCTCACCGGCTCCAACCAGTATGTGGGCAACTGGCCCGGCGTGACGGTGGAGAAGAAGGAGGGCACCGCCCGGGTGGGGGACGTGAGCTTCACCGTGGTGGACCTGCCGGGGATCTACTCCCTCTCCCCCTACTCCATGGAGGAGCTGGTGGCCCGGAAATTCATCATCGGGGAGAAGCCCGACGCCATCATCAACATCGTGGATGCCACCAACCTGGAGCGGAACCTCTATCTCACCATGCAGCTGCTGGAGCTGGAGCGGCCCATGGTGCTGGCGGTGAACTTCATGGACGAGGTGGAGAAAAACGGCGACCAGATCGACTGCGGCCGCCTCTCCGCCCACCTGGGCGTGCCGGTGATCCCCATCTCCGCCCGGGACAACAAGAATATCGACAAGCTGGTGGAGGAGGCCCACCACCAGATGCACACGGGCCTCACCCTGGAGCCCGACGACCTCTACGACGACTTCACCCACATCATCCACCACCGGATCGGCGAACTGATCCACGACAAGGCCTACGCCGCGGGGATTCCCGCCCACTGGGCGGCCATCAAGCTGCTGGAGGGGGACGCCAAGGTGGCGGAGGACCTGTCCCTGGATCAGACAACTTTGGACAAGATCGACGCCATCGCGGCGGAGTACGAGAAGAGCAGCGAGCTGGGGGACCGGGAGACCCTCCTGGCGGACAGCCGCTACCGGTTTGTGGAGCGGGTGGTCCGCAGCGCCGTGCGCAGGAGGAGCCGGGACGGCAAGCCCACTCTCACCGAGCGCATTGACGCGGTGGCCACCCACAAGTACCTGGCCCTGCCGGTATTTCTGGCCATGATGCTGGTGGTGTTCCTCATCACCTTCAGCGGCCCCGGCGCCTGGATGTCCGACGGCATCGCCGCCTTTGTGGAGAACATCCTCTGCCCCGGCGTCTCCGGCTGGCTGAGGGCCCTCGGCGCCCCCGCCTGGCTCACCGGAGTGCTGGTGGACGGCCTCATCTCCGGCGTGGGCGGGGTGCTGACCTTCCTGCCCATGATCGCTCTTCTGTTCCTCTTCCTCTCCATGCTGGAGGACAGCGGCTACATGGCCCGGGCGGCCTTCGTCATGGACCGGACCCTGCGCCACTTCGGCCTCAGCGGCAAGGCCTTCATCCCCATGCTGATGGGCTTTGGCTGCACGGTGCCGGCGGTGATGGGGGCGCGGACCATGGAGAATGAGAAGGACCGGCGGATGACCATTCTGCTGGTGCCCTTCATGTCCTGCGGGGCACGGCTCCCCATCTACGGCCTCATGACCGCTGCGTTTTTCCCTGACCACGCGGGGCTGGTGGTGTTCGGGCTGTATCTCCTGGGGCCGGTGATGGCCATTTTGTCGGGGCTGTTCCTCAAGCGCAGCCTCTTCAAGGGAGAGCCCGCCCCCTTCCTCCTGGAGCTGCCCCCCTACCGGATGCCCACCCTGAAGAACATCTGGCTCCATGTGTGGGAGCGGGTGCGGGACTTCCTCACCCGGGCGGGCACCATCATCGCCGCCATGAGCGTGCTGGTGTGGTTCCTCCAGAACTTCGGCATGAATCTGCAGATGGTGCCGGACACCGCCGACAGCATCCTGGCCCGGTTCGGCGGCTTCATCGCCCCGGTGTTCGCCCCCATGGGCTTCGGCGTGTGGCAGGCGGCGGTGGCCCTCCTCACGGGCCTCATCGCCAAGGAGGCGGTGGTCAGCTCCATGAGCCTCTTCTACGGCTTCTCCCTCACGGACTACGCCGCGGCGGGGGCGGTGATGTCCGCCACCTTTACCCCGGCGGCGGCCCTGGCCTTCCTGGCCTTCTGCGCCCTGTACACCCCCTGTGTGGCGGCCATCAGCACCATCCGCCGGGAGATGGGCAGCGGTAAGTGGACGGCCCTGACCCTGGGCTGGCAGCTGATGGTGGCCTGGCTGGTGAGCTTTGCCACCTACCACATCGCCGGACTGTTCCTGTAAGCCGGATATTCCTGTAAAGACAGCAGGCGGCAGGCCGTATGGCCTGCCGCCTGTCTATATGTGACGGGGCGCTTACCCCTGTTTGCCGATGTGGTTTGCGATCCGCTGCATGATCATGTCCAAGGCCACCAGGTTGTGACCGCCCTCCAGAACGATGATGTCGGCGAAGCGCTTGGAAGGTTCCACGAACTGCTCGTGCATGGGCTTGACGGTGGTGAGGTACTGCTCCACCACGGAGTCGATGGTGCGGCCCCGCTCCTTCACATCCCGCATGATCCGCCGGAGGATCCGCACGTCGGCGTCGGTATCCACGAAGATCTTAATGTCCATCAGGTCCCGCAGCTCCGGGTTCTGGAAGATGAGGAGCCCCTCCACGATGACCACGCTGGTGGGCTTGACCTCGATGGTCTCCGTGGTCCGGTTGTGGTCGGTGTAGGAGTACACCGGGCACTGAATGGGGATGCCCGCCTTCAGGGCCTTCAGGTGGCGGACCATGAGATCCGTGTCGAAGGCGTCGGGGTGGTCATAGTTCTGGCGGCAGCGCACCTCAAAGGGCATGCCGGTCTGGTCCTTGTAGTAGTTGTCGTGGTAGATGACGCTGACGTCGTCCCCAAAGCGCTTTTTGATATGCTCCGTCAGGGTGGTCTTTCCGCTGCCGGTGCCCCCGGCGATACCGATGAAAATAGTGTCCGTCATGGGCCGGACCTCCTGTCAGTCGTTTTTTCCATTATAGGTTGGCTTCGGGGGAAAAGCAAGGCGGAGGGAACGATTTTCTCCGGAAGAATCAAAAAGCGGCAAAAGACAGTTGACGGATAGGGAAAAAGCCGATATTATGTAAAGTGATGAAATTTTGTCCCAAGGAGGATTTCAGATATGGGCAATCGTGTTTGTTCCCAATGCGGCCAGGAGTATTCAGACACCTACCGGAAGTGCCCCTTCTGTGAGGAGGCGGAGGCGGAGCGGAAGGGCAAGACGATCCGCCGCCGGGGCGGAAAGCGCCTGTCCAAGCGCAAGCGCAGCGCCGGGGCCGGCGGCGTGATGATGCTGGTAATGGTAGTGGTCATCCTTGGCGTGGTGGGCTATGTGTTCTTCGGCGATGAGATCGCGGGCTTTGCCGGAATCCGCACGGAGCAAAACCAGACGGATCAGCTGGAAGACGAGGGCGGCGCGTCATCCTCCGCCAGCGGCGATGCGGCTGGTCAGGACGCGGAGGAAGGCGCGGGCGGCGGTGAGGAGCAGACGACGGTGGGTACCGGCGGACCGCTGGCCTTGGACTATAACGCCATCAGCATCCCCGCCGGGGAGACCGCCCGGCTCACCGTCACCGGCGGCACCGGGACCATCACCTGGTCCACCTCCAATGAGAATATCGCCACCGTGGAGAACGGCTCCGTGGTCGGCAAGGCCGGCGGCACCGTCACCATCACCGCCGCGGCGGGGGAGGAGTCAGTGGAGTGCATTGTCACCGTCACCGGCGAGCCCTGGGTCAGCGACGCCAACCTCTCCCTGAACAAGACGGACTTCACCCTCTACTCTGATAACCCCGATGTGCAGATGGAGGTCCGGGGCACCGACAGCCCGGTGACCTGGGCCAGCGAGAATCCCGGCGTGGCCTCCATCAGCGAGAGCGGCGTGGTCAAATGGGTGGGGAAGGGCACCACCAACGTCACCGCCACCGTGGACGGCCAGGTCCTCACCTGCATCGTCCGCTGCCGCTGAGGTGCGACAAACAGAAAATGGAGACGGGCGCGGGAGGGAGAGATCCCTTCCCGCGCCCATTTTGTATCCGGATGGATTTTTCAGAGAAGAAAAGTGAGCCTTTGCCTGAGATTGCGGATCTCCACCCGCTCCTCGCCGGGGCCGTACTCCCCGTCCAGGGTCCAGGGGAAGCTCTCCGGCGTCTCCACCGTGACGTCCGACACGTGGCGGAAGATGACCCCGTCGCCGGAGAAGTCCTGGAGCAGAAGACTCCGCAGCAGGGCCTGGAGCTCCATGGCGGACTTGGGATTGGGGATCAGCAGCAGCTCGAAGCGTCCGTCGTCCAGGACCACCTGGTCCTCCGGCAGCTTCATGAGCCCGCCCACGGAGGTGGCGTTGGTGACGGCCCCGAACAGGAACCCACCGGAAAAGGTCTCCCCGTCGGCGGTGACGGCGGCCTCGTAGGGCCGGAGGGTGGACAGGTCCTTGACACCCTCCAGAATGTAGGCCAGGTGGCCCAGGTCGTTCTTGGCGGACTGGGGGGCGCTGTAGGAGGCCTTGGTGAAGGCCCCGAAGGAGGCCACGTATACAAAGGGGCGGCCGTTGAAGGTCCCCACGTCCAGCCGCCGGCCGGGGCTGCTGAGGATCTGCCTTGCGGCCTCCAGGGGCTGGTCCGGCAGGCGAAGGCTGGCGGCGAAGTCGTTGGTACTGCCGCCGGGGATATAGCCCACCGGCGGCGGCGCCGGCAGGTCCATAAGGCCGGTGACCACTTCATTCAGGGTGCCGTCTCCGCCGCAGCAGACGATTCGGTCAAAGGCGGCGCCGTCCTCCCGGACAAAACGGGTGGCGTCCCCCTGGCCGGCGGTCTGCCGCAGGGAAACCAGATAGCCCGCTTCGCTGAACAGGGAAATGACGTCCAGCAGGGGGGCCAGGGACCGGGAGCGGCCCGCCTTGGGATTGACAATGAGCATCAGGGTCTTTGCCATAGCTGCGCATTACCTCACAAATTGGTTAAGAATGGTTAAAGATTTGGTAAAGGCAGTATAACATAGGCGGCAAAGTATTGCAATCGCGGAAAAGGTCCGTTATGATGGAAAAAAGGAAATTTTGCGAGGACGCCTATGAAAAAGGACAATCACTATGTAGCCTGGGGTCTGACGGCGGTGGCGGTGGTGTGTACCATCCTGCTCTTTTACGACATCGTCTTCCGCCACAGCATCATCCTGGTCTATCTGAACAAATTGATCTCCATTCTCGGCCCGGTGCTCTACGGCTTCGCCATGGCCTATCTGCTCACGCCGGTGGTCAACTGGTTCGAGCGGACCATTTTCCAACACGGCGGTGGCCGCGCCCCCGCCAAATGGCTGCGGGCCCTGTCCATCCTGCTGACGTGGCTGGTTGTGCTGGTCCTGCTGTACGCCCTCATGAGTGTGCTGCTGCCGGAGCTGTACAAGAGCGTCCTGCAACTGGCGGATAACGCCAAGACCTACTACGCCACCATCACCGCCTGGGCCCAGCGGCTGCTGGAGGACAACCCCCAGTTCGCGGCCTGGGCCAGCGGCGTCATCAGCGACTACTACGAGGCGGCTCTGGCCTGGGTCAACAATACCCTTCTGCCCCAGGTCCAGGTGGCTCTGGCGGCGGTGACCGGAGGTCTGGTGGGGATCTTTGTGTTCATCAAAAATCTTCTCATCGGCATCATCGTCTCCGTGTATCTCCTGGCCACAAAGGAGAATTTCGCCGCCATCAGCTGCCGGCTCATCTACACCTTTTTCTCCGAGGAGCGCTCCGCCTGGCTCATCCGGGGGGTGAAGGCCACCAACCGTATCTTCAGCGGCTTTGTCCGGGGCAAGCTCCTGGATTCCCTTATCATCGGCATCCTCTGCTTTATCTTTTCCAGCCTCTTCCAGTTCCCCTACGCTCCCCTGGTCAGCGTGGTGGTGGGCGTTACCAACGTGATCCCCTTCTTCGGCCCCTTCCTGGGGGCCATCCCCAGTGCTTTCCTCATCCTGCTGGACAGCCCCATCAAGTGTCTGTACTTCATCCTCTTCATCCTGGCCCTCCAGCAGTTTGACGGCAACATCCTGGGGCCCAAGATCCTGGGAGATTCCACCGGCATCTCCAGCTTCTGGGTGATCGTGGCCATCCTGGTGGGCGGCGGCCTCTTCGGTGTGCTGGGCATGTTCCTGGGGGTGCCCTTCTTCGCCTGCGTCTACGCCGGCATCCGCAACTATTCCGCCTACCGCCTGCGGAAGAAGGGCCTGCCCGCCGTCACCGCTGCCTACGCCTCCCACGGGCCGGAGCCGCCGAAGGAGGAACCGGAGAAACCCTCCGGAAAGCCGCCGGAGGAGGAGAGCGGCGGCGACCAAAACCGCAGGACCTGAGCCAAACCGGAACACGCGCCCGCTTGGCAGACCGCTGCCGGGCGGGCGCCGCTTTTTCCATGGATCCGCCGCCGGCGGGAAAGGAGAACTTTTATGCGCGCGTTTTTGAAACAGCACCGGGCGGTACATATCTGGGCAGTGCTGGTGGCGGCCCTCTTCGGCCTGTATGCCTGGGGGATCAGCAGCCGGGGAGCGGCCAACGCCGTCTCCGCCGTGACCCAGCGCCTCAAGGACGGCTATGCCCGGCTGTGGTACCGCCTCCCCTTCTCCGTGGTGGAGTGGTTCTACGTGGCCTTTATCCTGGCGGTGATTCTGTGGATCGTTATCCTGGCTGTCCGGGCGGCAAAGGGCCCGGACCGGGGCCGCCGGCTCTACGGCGGCCTTCTGGGCCTCGCCTGCTTCTGTCTCACTGCCTGGGGCCTCTACTGTGTCCTCTGGGGGGTCAACTACTACGCCGACGGCTTCCAGGAGATGAGCGGCATCTACGCCCAGCCGGTGGAGGTGGAGGAGCTGGAGCGGGTGACGCAGTACTTTGCGGAGCGCCTCGGCGACCTGGCGGATGAGATCCCCCGGGACGAAAACGGGGTGTTCGCCGTGTCCCGGGACGAGATCTTCGCCGAGAGCACATCCATTTATGACAACATCTCCCGGGAGTTTCCCTTCCTGGCCCGGGAGGACCGGGTGCCCAAAAAAATGTTCTTCTCCCGGCTCTTCAGCGCCATGAACTTCACCGGCTTCTACAGCCCCTACACCGGGGAGTCCAGCCTCAACGTGGACAGTCCCGCCTGCCTGCTGCCGGCCAACATCACCCACGAACTGGCCCACCAGCGGGGCATCGCCTCGGAGCAGGAGTGCAACTTCCTGGCCATCGCCGCCTCCACAGCCTCCGACAGCGCGACCTACCAGTACTCCGGCTACCTCATGGGCTACATCCACCTGGGCAACGCCCTCTACCGGGCGGACCGGGAGAAGTGGGAGGCGGTGTACGCCACGCTGCCGGAGACGGTACTGGCGGATCTCCGCTACCACAGCGCCTACTGGGCCCAGTTTGACAGCCCCGTGGCCACGGTGAGCGAGAAGATCTACGACACCACCCTCAAGACCTACGGCCAGGAGGACGGCATCCAGAGCTACGGCACGGTGGTGGACCTGCTGGTGGCCTACTACTGAGGCCCTCCGTCCGGTTGACGGAGGCGGGGGACGGGCTTATAATGGAGGCAGCAACGTATCCAGGAGGTGACGCCCATGCCCCGGCCCAGAAAATGCAGACAGGTCTGCCGCCTGCCCCGCCACGCCGCCTTCGCGCCGGTGGGCTGCGGCCACGCCGCCGAGGCGGTGGTCATCACCGTGGATGAGTATGAGACCATCCGCCTCATTGACTACGAGGGCCTGTCCCAGGAGGAATGCGCCGCCTCCATGGGGGTGGCCCGCACCACCGTGCAGCAGATCTACAACACCGCCCGGGAGAAGCTCTCCGCCGCCCTGGTGGAAGGCCGGCCCTTCCGCATCCAGGGGGGCGACTACCGGCTGTGCCAGGGGGACCGGGGCTGTCAGGGCTGCTGCCGCCGGGAGGGCGGAGAACCGGGCTGCCCCTGGGAACAGGCTCCGGATAAAAAATAAAGAGGTGAGGGAGCAAGCGCTCCCTCACCTCTTTTGCTTCGCGGATCGTCAGCCCTGGGCCAGCTCGGCAATGGCCTTTACCGCCGTGTCGATCTCCTCCTCGGTGGTGTAGTGGCCGGGGCTGAAACGGACAGTGCCCTGGGGGAAGGTGCCCAGGGTCTTGTGGGCCGCCGGGGCGCAATGGAGGCCGCAGCGGGTGAGGATGCCGTAGTCCTGCTCCAGCTGGTAGGCGGCCTCGGCGTTGTCGATGGTCTCGAAGTCCACGGAGATGACGCCCACCCGGTTCTCCAGCTCCCAGGAGCCCGCCAGGCGGATGCCCTTCACCTCCCGCAGCCCGTCCAGGAACCGCGCCGTCAGCTCCCGTTCCCGCCGCTGCATGGCGTCCACGCCGGTGCTGAGGATGAAGTCCACCGCCGCGTGGAGGCCGTAGATGCCGGGCACGTTGGGGGTGCCGGACTCGAACTTGTCCGGCATGTAATTGGGCTGGGCCTCGGAGTCCGAGGCGCTGCCGGTGCCGCCGGTGACGATGGGGGCGAGCTGCTGGGCGAACTCGTGGGAGAGGAGCAGCACGCCGATGCCGGAGGGGCCCATGAGGCCCTTGTGGCCCGGCATGGACAGGGCGGAGAGGTTCATGGCCTTGAAATCCACCGGGTAGTGGCCGGCGGTCTGGGCCGCGTCCAGCACGAAGGGGATGCCGTGCTCCCGGCAGATGGCGCCCACCGCTACCGCGTCCTGGACGGCGCCGCTGACGTTGGAGCCGTGGGCCATCACCAGAAGACGGGTGTTGGGTCTGATCATGGCGGGGATGTCCGCCGGGTCCAGACGGCCGGTGCGGTCGCAGGGAATGCGGTCGAAGGTGACGCCCTGGGCGGCAAGGTCTGTGAGGGGCCGCATGACGGCGTTGTGCTCCACGCTGCTGACCAGACAGTGGTCCCCGGGCCGCAGCCAGCCCCGCAGCACCATGTTGAGCCCCAGGGTGTTGCCGCCGGTGAGGACACAGTGGGTGGGGTCGTCGTGGTTGAACAGGCGGCACAGCCCCTCCCGCAGCATCAGGGTGGTCATGCCGGCGGCCTGGGCGCTGCCGTAGACCCCCCGGTTGATGGAGGCCCCCACCTCCGCCATGTATTGGAACATGGCCTGGGCCACGGCGGGGGGCTTGGGGAAGGAGGTGGCTCCGTTATCCAGATAGATCGTGTTCATGGCATACTGCTCCCATTGAAGATTTCTATAAATAATGACAATCTCAGACGGATTTTCCATGGAGCCGGGGGAGAGGGAGACCTGACGCCCCAGATCGGGGAAATCCATGGATTTTTTTCAGTATAGCACAAAAAACTGACGTTGACAACTGGCCGGGGGCGGGTTCGAAGGAAAATCCGGGGTTGCATTTTTCTGCCTGAAGTGATATATTTCATTTATAAATGCAATAGACAAAATGATTTACAGGAACGCGCGGCCTGTAAAATTTTTTGTCCGTTTCCGGGAGCTTCCGGGTTGCATTGGGCGGCGAGAGCCGCAATTTTCCCAAAAAAGAGAGTGAGGAAGAAATCATGGAAAAAGACAGCTTTATCAAGAAGTATGGTCTGCTCATCGTCACCGGCCTGGTAGTGGGCGCGGCGGCGGTGCTGCTGACCGCCTTCGGCAACCCCGCTAACATGGGCTTCTGCATCGCCTGCTTCCTGCGGGACATCGCCGGCGCCCTGAACTTCCAGCGGGCGGGCTATGACGCCGAGATCGGCACGGGCATCGTGCAGTACATCCGTCCCGAGATCATCGGCCTGGTGCTGGGCTCCACCATCATCGCCATGATCCGCAAGGAGTTCAAGCCCAAGGGCGGCTCCTCCCCCATGACCCGCTTCATCATCGCCGTGTTCGTGATGATCGGCGCCCTGGTGTTCCTGGGCTGCCCCCTGCGCATGGTCATCCGCATCGGCGGCGGCGATCTCAACGCCGTGGTGGGTCTGGTGGGCTTCATCATCGGCATTCTCATCGGCATCGTGTTCCTGAAGAAGGGCTTCAGCCTCCGCCGGGCCTACCAGCAGTCCATGACCGAGGGTCTGGTGTTCCCGGTGCTGATGGTGGCCCTGCTGGCTCTGGTGCTGATTGCCCCCGACTTCATCATCTTCAGCAAGAGCGGCCCCGGCTCCATGACCGCCCCCATCCTGCTGGCCCTGGTGGTGGCTCTGGTGGTTGGCATCCTGGCCCAGCGCTCCCGCCTGTGCATGGTGGGCGGCATCCGTGATGCCGTCATGTTCAAGGACTTCCGGCTCATCTCCGCCTTCATCGCCATCATCGTGGCGGTGCTGATTGGCAACCTGATCCTGAACAAGTTCACCCTGGGCTTTGAGGGTCAGCCTGTGGCCCACAGCGACGGCCTGTGGAACCTGCTGGGCATGGTCCTGGTGGGCTGGGGCTCCGTGCTCCTGGGCGGCTGCCCCCTGCGCCAGCTGATTCTGGCCGGCGAGGGCAACACCGACTCCGCCGTTACCGTGACCGGTTTCATCGTAGGCGCCGCCGTGGCCCACAACTTCGGCCTTGCCTCCTCCGCCACCGGTATCGGCACCGGCCCCGTGGCCCTGGCTGTGGCCTGCGGCTTCGTGGTGCTGGCGGTCATTTCTGTAGCCAATATGGCGAAATTGGAGGGTTAAATTATGATGGTAGATGCTCGCGGGTATTCCTGCCCCACCCCGGTGATCATGGTCCAGAAGGCCGTGAAGGCCAGCTCCCCCGTCTCCCTGGAGGTGGCGGTGGACAACCAGTGCGCTGTGGAGAACGTGACCCGGTTTGCCAAGAACGCCGGCTACAAGGTGTCCGTGGCGGACTTTGAGGGCGACTTCAAGCTGACCCTCACCAAGTGATGGACCAGTATATCGCCACATTTCATACCCATCTGGCGGCCTTGCGCACCTGCAACGCGCTCCAGAAGCAGGGGGCCAGCGACGCGCGGCTGGCGCCCGTGCCCCGGCGGCTCAGCTCCTCCTGCGGGACCTGCGCCATGTACCAGGGGACGGACCCCATGCTCTCCTGCATGGATGTGGATGTGGAGGCCGTCTACCGCCGGGAGGGGGAGGACTTCGCCCTTCTCTACAAGGGGGAGGACTGACCCCCGGCGGAAGCGATGACAATGACAAAAGGCCCCGTTTCCCACTGGGAAACGGGGCCCTTTGCCCTGTCTGGAAGCGCGTCAGCCCGCTCCGAACAGCAGCCGCACGGCAAAGGCGGCGGCCATGAAGCCCGCCAGATCCGCCGCAAGGGCGGCGGGAATGGCGTAGCGGGTGCGGCGGATGCCGGCGCTGCCGAAGTACACGGCGATGGTGTAGAAGGTGGTCTCCGTGCTGCCCAGCATCACCGCCGTGACCCTGCCGATGTAGGAGTCGGGGCCGTGGGCGGCCATGAGCTCGCTGCCGATGGCCAGGGCGCCGCTGCCGCTGACGGGGCGGATCACCAGCAGCGCCGCGGTCTCCGGGGGGATCCCCAGCCGCAGGAGCACCGGGGCCAGGGCGCTCTCCAGCACCTCCGTGGCCCCGGAGGCCCGCAGCATGTGGACCGCCGTGAGCAGGCCCACCAGGGCCGGCAGAATCCGCAGCAGAATCCGCAGCCCCTCCTCCGCCCCCTGGGACAGGGCGCTGTACACGTCCACCCGGCGGCTCACGCCGAAGATGGCCACGAAGGCCAGCAGCAGGGGAATGAGATAGGCGGAAAAATCCATGTCCCGCCCTCCTCAGCTCCGCCACAGCCGGGAGAGGAGCTTGGCCGCCAGCAGTCCCACCGTCACGGAGATCACCGACGCCAGCCACACCGCCGGCAGGATGTCGAAGGGGCTCTCCGCCCCCAGGGCGGAGCGGACCGACGCCACCGTGGTGGGCAGCAGCTGGATGGAGGCGGTGTTGAGCACCACCAGCAGGCACAGCTCGTCGCTGGCCCGGCCGTTGCAGCCCTGGGCCATCCGCCGGGCGGCGGTGATGCCCAGGGGAGTGGCGGCGTTCCCCAGGCCCAGCAGGTTGGCGGACACGTTGCCGGAGAGGGCGGAGAGGGTGTCCCGGTCCCGGCAGGCGTTGGGCAGGAGGCGGCTGAGGAGGGGCCGGAACAGCCGGCTGAGGCCCTCCGTCAGGCCGCAGGCCCGCATGATGGCCATGACCCCGTTCCACAGACAGACCACCCCCGCCATGGACAGACACAGCTCCACTGCGGAGGCAGCCCCCTCCAGGGCGGCGGCACCCACCGCCCCGATGGTGCCCGCGTACAGGCCGTAACCCACCGACACCGCCACCATACCTGTCCAGATCCATGCCATTGCCATATTCTGCATCCTCCTCTTTCCTTTGGGTACTGCCCTCTATCCATGTATAGTGCCGGGGCGGACAAAACATGCGCCCGCTGCGGCCGCCGCGGCACAGATGGTTGACAGAGAAAGGGCGATATGATAGGATTTAGACAGGATTCGACAAATTCTCAGAATGTTCCGGCAAATTTGCGGAGGAGGATGAGAGATGAAATCCATCGGCATCGTGCGCAGGGTAGACGAGCTGGGCAGGGTCGTGCTGCCTATCGAGCTGCGCCGGACCCTGGACATCGGGGAGAAGGACGCCCTGGAGATCTTTGTGGAGGGTTCCGCCATCGTGCTGAAGAAGTACCGGCCCACCTGCATCTTCTGCGACAGCGCCCGGGACATCTGCGTGTTCCGGGGGAAGAACGTGTGCCCGAAATGCCTCAGAGAGCTGCGGGCCGTGCCTGTGGCGGATAAGGAGTAGCCAATCGCGGCGGCGCTCCGGAGAAGAACGCTTCTCCGGAGCGCCGCCGTTTTGCGTATCTGCTGCGGCGCCGGTTTTTAAAGAAATCTTCCAAAAAACACCGGGAGCGGAGGGGCTCCCCCTGTTGCAACGGGAAAAGGGATATGGTACAATAACAAATTGCATAATCACATAGATAACGGAGGGAACCTGATGACGACCCCTGATTTCCGGAGAAAGACGCCTTTGGGGATTTTTCTCAGCTATTTCCGGCCCCATAAGGGGCTTTTTCTCCTGGATATGGCCTGTGCGCTGTGTATTGCCCTGATCGACCTGGCCTTTCCCTATGTCTCCCGCATGTGTATGTACGACCTGATCCCGGAGAATCAATATACGGCCTTTTTCGCGGTGATCGGCATCCTTCTCGCCGCCTACGTGCTACGATCCCTTCTGCAGTACGTGGTCTGCTACTGGGGCCACACCTTCGGCGTGCTGGTGGAGGCGGACATCCGCCGGGACCTCTTCAGCCACCTGCAGACCCTGTCTTTCGGCTTCTACGACAAGAACCGCACCGGCCACCTCATGAGCCGGATGACGGCGGAGCTCTTTGACATCACGGAGCTTGCCCACCATGGACCGGAGGACATCTTCATCTCCGGCGTGACCATCATCGGCGCCATCGCGGTGCTCTTCACCGTCCAGTGGCGGCTGGCCCTGGTGCTGCTCATCATTGTCCCTGTGGCCCTGGGGGTGGTCACCCTGAACCGCCGGGCCATGTCCCGGACCTCCAAGAAGGTCAAGCAGACCACCGCCGGCATCAACGCGGACATCGAGTCCAGTATCTCCGGCATGCGCACCGCCAAGGCCTTCTCCAACGAGGGGGAGGAGAACCAGAAGTTCCTGGGGGCCAACGAGCGCTTCAAGACCTCCAAGCGGGACTACTACAAGGCCATGGCCCGCTTTCTGGCCTCCATGGAGTTTTTCCTCTGCATCCTGCCGGTGACGGTGATCGCCGTGGGCGGCAAGCTCATCATGGACGGCCAGATGACCTACGTGGATCTCATCACCTTCAGCCTCTATATCAGCACCTTCATCAACCCCCTCCGCAAGCTCTCCACCCTCTCGGAGATGCTGGTCAACGGCTTTGCAGGCTTAAACCGCTTCATTGAGATCATGCGCATCGAGCCGGAGCTGAAGGACAAGCCCGACGCCCTGGAGCTGAAGAACGTCAAGGGTAAGATCGACGTGGAGGACGTGAGCTTCGCCTACGAGCGGGACGACACCGAGGTCCTCCACCATGTGACCCTCCACGTCCAGCCCGGCGAGACCATCGCCGTGGTGGGGCCCTCCGGCGGCGGCAAGTCCACCCTCTGCAACCTGATCCCCCGGTTCTACGACGTGGGGGAGGGCCGCATCACCATCGACGGCCACGACGTCCGGGACGTGACCCAGCGGAGCCTCAGGCGGAACATCGGCGTGGTGCAGCAGGATGTGTTCCTCTTTGCCGCCAGCATTATGGAGAACATCCGCTACGGCCGGCCCGGCGCCACCACCGACGAGGTGATGGAGGCGGCCCGCCGTGCGGAGATCTACGACGACATCATGGCCATGCCCGACGGCTTCGATACCTATGTGGGCGAGCGGGGGGCCCTCCTCTCCGGCGGCCAGAAGCAGCGCATCTCCATCGCCCGGATCTTTTTGAAGGACCCGCCGGTGCTGATCCTGGACGAGGCCACCTCCGCCCTGGACAGCGTCACCGAGGCCAAGATCCAGCGGGCCTTCGACGAGCTGGCCAAGGGCCGCACCACCCTCATCATCGCCCACCGCCTCTCCACCGTCCGCAATGCCCACCGGATTCTGGTGATCCGGGACGGCGTCATCTCCGAGGAGGGCACCCACCAGGAGCTGCTGGAAAAGGACGGCGACTACGCCCAGCTCTACCGGACCCAGAACCTCCATGGATAAGCAGGAGAAGACTCTGCTCATCGCCCGGGCGGCCCAGGAGCCGGAGGACCGGCTGCTGCTGGCACGGGTGCTGGACAAGCGGGAGCAGATGGAGCGGCGGAACATCCCCACCTCCACCGGCTTCCTCAGCCCCCGGGAGCAGATGATGGCGGTGAGCCTCCTGAACGCCGCCGGCATCCGGGAGGGTTACGCCCTGGACGGCGGCTACGAGGGGGCGGAGCGAAAGGTCCTCACCTTCCTGCCCGACTGGGCGGAGGAGGACCCGGAGGCC
>CALWYI010000003.1 GCA_944385715.1 uncultured Oscillospiraceae bacterium
CTCGCCGTCGGCGATCACCGTCTTGCCGTTGACGGACATGAGGCACTTGCCCACCTTCACCGCCCGGCCCTGGGCCTTGGCCTCATCGGCGGTGATGCCCACGGCGGCGATCTCGGGGTCGGTATAGATGCAGGCAGGGATATAGCGAGCGTCGATGACCGGCTCGCTGCCGGCCAGCAGCTCCACGCAGTCGGTGCCCTGGGCGGAGGCCACATGGGCCAGCTGGACCTTGGCGGTCACATCGCCCACGGCGTACACGCCGGGAACGCTGGTCTGGTAGCGCTCGTCGGTGAGGATGCGGCCCCGCTCCATGTCCACGGAGAAGCCCTCGCCGAAGAGACCGGCGGTGTTGGGCCGACGGCCGATGGCACAGAGGACCGCCTCGCCCCGGGCCTCGCCGGGTTGGTCCTTGCAGGTGTAGCGGACCACAAGAGCGCCGTCCTCCGCCTTCTCCACGGCGCTGACCATGGAGCCGGGGAACACCTTCACGCCCCGCTTCTTCAGGATCATGGTCAGGTTCTGGCAGATCTCCCGGTCCATGTTGGGCAGGATCCGGTCCAGGGCCTCCAGAATGGTGACCTCGCAGCCCATGGCGCTGTACACCGAGGCCAGCTCCACGCCGATGACGCCGCCGCCGATGATGACCAGGGAGGAGAACAGCTTCCCCTCGCCCTCCAGCAGCTCATCGGAGGTCACCGCCAGGTCGAGGCCCGGAATGGGAGGCCGGGCGGGGACGGAGCCGGTGGCGATGAGGATGTTGTCGGCAGTGTACGTCTCGCCGTTTACCGCCACCTTGCCCGGCGCCACAATGGCGCCGACGCCCCGGATCAGGTCCACCTTTTTCTGTTTGAAAAGGCCTTCGATGCCCAGGCGCAGCTTCTCCGTCACCTCCGCCTTCCGGCGGTGGGCGGCGGCGAAGTCCACGGAGAGATTCTGGGCGCACACGCCGAATTTCTCGCCCTCCCTGGCCTGGGTATAGATCTCCGCCGTGTGCAGCAGGGCCTTGGTGGGGATACAGCCCCGGTTGAGGCAGGTGCCGCCCACGTCGCGGCTCTCCACCACGGCGGTCTTCATCCCCAGCTTGGCCGCCCGCAGGGCGGACACATAGCCGCCGGGGCCCGCGCCGATGACGATCAGTTGATAGTCGCTCATGGTCAATTGCTCCTTTTCCTGGCCACGGACCAGCCCTGGTCCGGGGCCGCTGTGTGTCGTTACAGGTTCTGCTCCGCCAGGAGGGTACACACGTCCCGTCGGACCTCCTGGGAGATGGGGGCGCGCTCCACCGCCTGATACAGCTGCGGCACGTGGAACGGACATCCGGCGAGGGCCTGCTCCAGAGGGGCGGCAAAGGAGGGGTCCATGGCGTCTGTATAGACCGCCGCGGCCGTTACGGTGCCGCTCTCCGCCGCCAGCTGTATGGTAATCTCCCCCCAGGGATATTTCCCGGCGCACTGGAAGGTGAAGGCCAGGGGCCGCCCGTAGAGCCACTCCCAGCTGCGGTAGCGCTCCTCCAGGGCGGCCACCGCTTTTTCGCTCAGATCAGCGGGGGAGAGCCGCTCCGCCGGCAGCTGATAGACCCGGGTGAACGCCTCAGCCAGCGCCTCCTTCATGCCCGGGATGCTGAGATCCGGGCACAGCTCCCTCAGGTTGATCACCCGGGAGCGGACCGAGGGCACGCCACGGGCCTGGAGCTTGGCGGGGGAGGGGCTGAGATATTTTCCCATCTTCTCCATATCCGCGTCCACCAGGATGGTGCCGTGGTGGTAGCGCCGGTCCTGATGCTGGTAGAAGGCGTTGCCGGAAAACTTCCGCCCATCGGCCAGGATGTCGTTGCGGCCGGAGCACTCCGCCGGGATTCCCAGCTGCCGGCAGGCGCTGGTGATCACCGACAGCTGCCGGCGGAGATCATAGTCCTCTGACCGGACCAGAAAGGTGAAGTTCAGGTTCCCCATATCGTGGTATACCGCGCCGCCTCCGGAGAGCCGGCGGGCCAGACGGCCGCCGTCCTCCTCCAGCAGGGCGGTACGGCACTCCAGCCAGGGATTCTGGTTGCTGCCGATGACCACGGTGTGGCGGTTCTGCCAGAGGTATAGGATGCAGTCCCCTGGTTCCACCGTATTGAATAAGTACTCCTCCAGAGCCAGATTGTGGTGGGGGTCCGTGGTGTCTGTGTCCAGGAGAAAGAGGCGCTGGATCATGGCTTACGCCTCCGTATACCGCAGCACCGGATTCCGGGCGGCGCCCACCTCGTCCAGACGGCGGACCGGGGTGGTCTTGGGGGCGTCGTGGAGGGCCTGGGGATCGCTGTGGGCCAGATCCCACAGCTTCAGGAACACGTCGCAGGCCTCATCCAGGGTCTCCTTGCTCTCCGTCTCCGTGGGCTCGATCATCAGGGCCTCGTGGACGATGAGGGGGAAGTACATGGTGGGCGGATGGATGCCGTTGTCCAGAAGGCCCTTGGCGATGTCCATGGCGGATACGCCGGTGTCGTGGAGCAGGTCCTCCAGGCACATGACGAACTCGTGCATGCAGGGCACGTCGTAGGCCATGGTGTACTTCTCCTTCAGGCGCTTCATCATGTAGTTGGCGTTGAGGACGGCGTTTTCCGCCGCCTCTGGGATGCCGGCCTTGCCCAGGGTCAGGATGTAGGTCAGGGCCTTCACCACCACGGTGAAGTTGCCGTAGAAGTCCTTCACCCGGCCGATGGAGTGCTCAGGAATGGCGAAGCGGTAGCCGTCCCCGGCTTTTTCCACCACGGGACCGGGGAGGAAGGACTCCAGCAGGGCCTTGCAGCCCACCGCGCCGGAGCCGGGGCCGCCGCCGCCGTGGGGGGTGGAGAAGGTCTTGTGGAGGTTCAGGTGGATCACGTCGAAGCCCATGTCGCCGGGGCGGACCACGCCCATGACGGCGTTGAGGTTGGCGCCGTCGTAGTAGCAGAGGCCGCCGGCGTCGTGGACGATCTTGGTGATCTCCAGGATGTTCTTGTCAAAGATACCCACCGTGTTGGGGTTGGTGAGCATCAGACCCGCGGTATCGGGGCCCACTGCGGCCTTCAGGGCCTCCACGTCCACGCAGCCGTCGGGGGCAGAGGGGATGTTCACCACCGTGTACCCGGCCATCACCGCAGAGGCGGGGTTGGTGCCGTGGGCGGAGTCGGGGACGATGATCTTGGTGCGGGCGCTGTCGCCGCGATGATGGTGGTAGGCCTTGATGAGCAGAAGGCCGGTGAACTCACCGTGGGCGCCGGCGGCGGGCTGGAAGGTCATGGCGTCCATGCCGGTGATCTCACCCAGCAGCTTCTCCGCCGTGGCAAGGACCTCCAGGCAGCCCTGGACAGTGCTCTCCGGCTGGAGGGGGTGGATCTGGGTGAAGCCCGGCAGGGCGGCCATATCCTCGTTGATCTTGGGGTTGTACTTCATGGTGCAGGAGCCTAAGGGGTAGAAGCCGTCGTTGACGCCGTGGACCCGCTTGGCGAGAGCGGTGTAGTGGCGGGTCAGCTCCGTCTCCGACACCTGGGGCAGGGGCAGGGGAGCCTTCCGCTCCTGGGACAGGGACACCTCCGGCACATCGCAGGAGGGGAGCAGGGAAAGGTGCTGACCGGGAGCGCCTTTTTCAAAAATCAGCTTCATCTCAGCACACCTCCTTGATGATGGCGACGGCCCTGTCGATCTCCTCCCGGCTCACCATCTCGGTGACGCACCAGAGGATGCCGCCCTCCACGGGGAGGCCGCCCAGGATGCCCGCCTTGTCGAGGGCGTCCAGCACGGCCTGGGGCTTGTCGCAGGCTGTGACGAACTCGTGGAAGAACTCGCCGCCGTGGAGACGCTTCATGCCGATCTTCTCCAGCTCGGCGGCCAGATAGTGGGCCTTGGACATGGACTGCCGGGCAGCCTTCTCCAGCCCCTCGGGACCCATGGCGGTGAGGTAGACCCCGGCGGTGAGGGCGCAGAGGGCCTGGTTGGAGCAGATGTTGGAGGAGGCCTTCTCCCGGCGGATGTGCTGCTCCCGGGCGGTGAGGGTGAGGACGTAGCCCACCTGGCCCTCCACGTCGTGGGTCTGGCCCACAATGCGGCCGGGGAGCTTGCGGAACATGGCCTTGGTGGCGGCCATGAAGCCGAGGTACGGGCCGCCGAAGGCGATGTCCAGGCCCAGAGGCTGGCCCTCGCCCACGGCGATGTCCGCGCCGCACTCGGCGGGGGTAGCCATCACGGCGCAGGCGATGGGGTTGACGCCCATGACGAACTTGGCGCCAGCGGCGTGGACGATCTCGCCGATGGCGGCGGCGTCCTCCATGTTGCCGTAGTAGTTGGGCTGCTGGAGGTAGAAGCAGGCGGCGTCGGCGCCCAGGGCGGCCTTGAGGGCCTCCAGGTCGGTGCGGCCGTCCTTCTCCGGCACCACCACCAGCTCCGTGTCGGAGCCGAAGCAGTAGGTCCGCATGGTCTCGATCACGTGGGGGTGGGCGCAGGCGGAGACATAGGCCTTGGTGCGCCTGCGGTCCTTGCACATGGCGATGGACTCGGCGGCGGCGGTGCCGCCGTCGTAGACGGAGGCGTTGGCCACGTCCATGCCGGTGAGCATGCAGATCATGGTCTGGAACTCAAAGATGGACTGGAGGATGCCCTGGCTGATCTCCGCCTGATAGGGGGTGTAGGCGGTGACCAGCTCCTCCCGGGTGACTACGCTCCTGACGACAGCGGGGATGAAGTGGCGGTAAGCGCCGGCGCCCCGGAGGACGGTGGGGTAGATCCGGTTCTTCTCCGCCATGGCGGTGACAGCCCGACGGACCTCCAGTTCACTGAGGCCCTCGGGGAGGTCCAGGCCGTCGCCCACCAGCATATCCTTGGGGACGCTGGCAAAGAGGTCCTGGACGCACTGCGCGCCCACGGCGGAAAGCATCTCCCGGCGCTGCTCGCCGGTATTGGGGATATAGCTTCCCATAGGGGTTCCTTCCTTTCTCCGATAGTGGGGGAGCGGGGGAGTATCCGCGGAGCGCCGTTCACCGGCGCCCCGCGGGAATCGGCTTACTGCTGGATGAAGGCCTCGTAGGCGGCGGCGTCCATCAGCTCCTCGGTGTCGGTGATATCCTCCACCTTGGCGATCCAGGCCTCATAGGGGGACTCGTTGAGCATCTGGGGCTCGTCCATCAGGGCCTCGTTGATCTCGGCCACCACGCCGGTGAGGGGGGAGACGACGTCGGAGACCGCCTTTACCGACTCCACGTCGCAGAAGGCCTCCTCCTTGGTGACGGCGTCGCCCACCACAGGGAGGTTGATGAACACCAGGTCGCCCAGCTCGCTCTGGGCATAGTCGGTGATGCCCACCAGGGCGGTGGTGTCGTCGAGCATCTTCACCCACTCGTGGGACTTGGAATACTTCAGCTCAGCAGGAAAGTTCATAGTAATATCCTCCTTCAAAATATTTGGGTGAGTGGTTGGGAAAGGTCCCCGGGCGGCGTCCGCCCGGGGGCGGGAACTTGTATCAGATGCCCAGGATGCCGGTCAGGCTCTGGACGGCGGCCTCGGTGTCCGCATCGGAGAAGCAGTAGCGCATCTCGGTGTAATCGGCACGGAACTTGGACACCTCGTCCTTCACCTCCACGCCGTTGATGCACTCGGCGATGAGGTGGGCCAGCTTCTGGAACTCCTCCTTGCCGAAGCCGAAGCGGACCATCTCGTTGACGCCCATCCGCAGGGCGCCGGAGGCGGTGAAGCCCTCCTCCTCAGGGGTGGCCTGGTAGTTGACGATAATGTTGTTGCGCTCCAGCCGCTCGGCCACCTCGGGACCCTTGGAGTAGCCCACCTTCACGATGACCTGGTGGGTCTCGGTGTAGTCGATGGCGCTGTCGCCGGCCACGTCCAGCCCCTCGGCCTTCAGGCACTTGGCAAACCACTTGGCGTTTTCGATGACGGCCTTCTGATACTGGTCCTTGAAGGCGTTCATCTCATAGGCGGAAATCAGCTCCGCCAGGAGGGTGCCCAGGTGGTGGTTGGAGACGCTGCCGGGGAAGGTGCGGGACTGGATGGTCTCCCACAGGCTCCACTTCAGGTCCTCCGGCTTGTAGCTGACGCCGACGACGCCGCGCTGGGGACCAAAGAAAGTCTTGTGGGTGGAGCCGGTGACAATCTCCGCGCCCTCCTTGAAGGGGTTCTGGAAGTAGTCGCCCACCAGGCCCAGCACGTGGGCCATATCGTACATGATGGTGGTGGAGATGCCCTGCTCGTCCACGAACTGCCGGATCTCCGCCAGAGGCTCCTTGTGGAGGATCATGGACTTGCCGAAGATGATGAACTCCGGCTTGTACTGGTCCAGCAGCACCTTGGTGGCCTCCACGTCGATCTTGTAGGGGTTCTCCGCCAGAACGGGGAAGTTCACCACCATCTGCTTCTCAGTGACGGGGTCGGTGGCCACGTAGTCCCGGAGGGCGCCCATGGGCTGGGCGCTGAGGTGGCCGCCGCGGACGATGTGGTTGTTCATGATCCAGCCAAGGCGCTGGGGCTGGCGCTTGCGGTCCACCCGGTTCTTCCAGTCCATGAGGGCGGAGAACACGGCGGTGTTGGACATCTGGCCGGACACGCATCTGGGCTCCACCTGGGCGGCTCCCAGGAACTTGCGCAGCTCAGCGGCCAGCAGGGCCTCACACGCCACGATGAACTTGGTGCCCTGGTAGTAGGGGATGTCCGCGTCGTCGAAGGCCTTCTGCTTCTTGTGCTCGGCGTAGCGGCCGCAGGGGTCGGAGATCTGCAGCAGCCGGGTGGCCTTGGAGGGGGTCATCTCCGAGGGGATCAGGTTGATGCACTGGTTCTGGCGCCAGACGTGGTTCTCGCTGGCCTTGATGAGCAGCTCCCTCGCCTTGGCCGCGTAATCGGTGACCTGGCTGGGGCCCTCCACGGTGGTCTTCTTGTAGAGGATGGGCCGGGTGTAGGGAGGCGCGTCCTGGCGCATATGGCAGGCGGTGACCACGGCGGGGATCCGCTTGCCCCGGATGTCCACCTCGATCTCAAACTCGGTGACCACGTGGGACTTCATGTAGGCAAGGCCGATGGAGCGCTTGGCGGTGCGGTCGGTGATGACGGACTCGATGCCGGTGCCCTCGGTCTCGAAGTAGGGGATCATGGTGCCGGAGGTCACATAGCCCAGCTCCTCGCCGTTGCGGGCGTCGTAGATGGGGAAGCCGGCCCGGAGCACGCCCCGGCCCAGCAGGCAGATGGGCTGGATGCGGTAGGGCAGGTCCTCAATGGAGGAGTAGTCCCGGTTGAGGATCTTCTTGAGGGCCTCGAACTGCTTGAGGAGGGGCTCCTTGCCCACGAAATCACCCTTGTCGGGGTTGAAGGAAACGGCGAACTTGGCCAGGGGGGAGGCATAGGCCTGGATCTCTCCGCCCAGCTGGCACTCGCCCATCTCGTGGCCGTAGAGGGGCAGGGCGGCCTCCATGCGCAGGGTGTCCCGGGCGCCCAGGGCCACGGGCTTGGCCCCCAGCTCCACCAGGCGGTTCCAGAAGTACACCGCGTCGGCGCTGTCGCAGTAGAGCTCATAGCCGATGGGCTCGCCGGTGTAGCCGGTCTTGGCGATGCGTACGCGCTTACCGTCCAGCTCCAGGGTGTTGAGGGCGTTCTTGGCGTTCTCCACCGTCAGCGGCGCGCCGCCGGACATGACCATGAGGATGTCCTTGGACTTGGGGCCCTGGACGGCGATGGCGGCGTAGTCACGGGAGACGTTGGTGATCTTCACGTCAAACTTCTCCGCCTCTTTATAAAGGTGGGCCAGGTCCTTGTCGATATTGCCGGCGTTGATCACCAGCAGATACTTCTCCTCCTCAAAGCGGTAGAGGTACACGTCGTCGATGACGCCGCCGGTCTCGTTGGGCATCAGGGCGTACTGGGCCTGATTGAGGTCCAGGGCCAGCACGTTGCTGGAGAGGACGTGCTGCAAAAACTTGACCCGCTCCGGGCCCTCGATGTCCAGACGGCCCATATGGGAGACATCAAAGATACCGCAGCTGCTGCGGGTGATCAGGTGCTCCGCCACGATATCCGTGGGGTACTTGATGGGCATCTCCCAGCCGCCGAAATCCACCATGGTGGCGCCGGCAGCCACATGCACATCGTAAAGCTGGGTCCGTTTCAACTCACTCATAGACGTTTCCTCCATTCAAAAAATGTTGCGTTCATAACGTATGGATGGGTATCTGCCTGGTTTCCCTTTCAGGATATGGTCCGTAATCCGGAGTATGTCCACAGCTTGCGCTGTACGCGCCCCGTGAACAGATATAAAAAGAGGCGCAACAACGTACAGTTGCTGCGCCTCTGTCCCTTTACCTGAGAGATTCCCGGGGAAATGAAACGCCATTTCCACTCAGTTGCCCCGCCGGTGCATAAATGCTTTACAGATCCGCGTCCAAACCCAGTCCGTTTACCTGAGAGAGTGTGGCATTGCTCCTTCGGTGCCGCCAGAGGCGGTCTCTCCTGAGTCATTCATCCGCTTTTTCAATTGTCCCCGTGGATTACAAAAAAATCATAGCAAAAAAATAAACAGTTTGTCAATAGGGAATTTCCATTTTTTTATGGAACCCTCCAAAAAACGGCGGGGGCTACCGGCGCTCCTCCGAGAGCGCCTTGACCAGCTCCTCCCGGGGCGTCACGTAGGCGGTCTGATAGCTGTCGTAGATCACCATGCCCGGCCGGGCGCCGGAGGGCTTGCGCACATGGCGGATCTGGGTGTAGTCCACCGCCACCTGGCCGCTGTCCCGGCCCTGGGAGAACCAGGCAGCCAGCATGGCCGCCTCCTGGAGGGAGGCGCTGTCCGGCTCCCGGCCCTCGGTGCAGAGGATTACATGGGAGCCGTGGATCCGCTGGGTATGGAACCAGTAGTCGCTCTTGAAAGCCTCCCGGGTGAGCTGGTCGTTCTGCGTGTTGCTGCGGCCCACCAGGATGCGCAGCCCTTCGCTGGAGCGGAAGGTCCTGGGCCGGGACTTGCCCCGGCGTGGCTCCTTCCGGCCGCCTCCGGCGGCTTTCCGCCCGTAGCCCGCCTCCTGGAGCTCCTGGCGGATGTCGTTGAAGTCCTGCTCCGTCTCCGCCCGGCTCAGCTCGTCCATGACGCTCTCCAGCCAGTCCCGCTCCCTGCGGGCGATCTCCATCTGCCGGGAGAGGCAGCCTTCGGCGGTCTTGGCTTTGTTGTACTGGCGGAAGTACCGGGCGGCATTCTGCTGGGGGGTGAGCAGGGGGTCCAGGGGGATCTCCACCTCGGGGCAGCCCTCCTCGTAGTAGTTCTGAGCCCGGAGGCTCTGCTGCCCCCGCTCCATCCGGTAGAGGTTGGCGGTGATGAGCTCCCCGGCGATCCGCAGGCGGTCCCGCTCCAGGGTCTGGGCGTACTCCTTCTCCTGGAGGGCCAGCTTCCGCCGCAGGCGGTCCCTGGCGCTGGAGGCGGTGCGCAGCAGGTCCTGGCCCTTCTGGCGTACCCGCTCCTGCTGCTCCCGGGTCTCGTAGAAGGTGTCCAGCATGGCGGAGAAGCTGTCCCAGGCCGCGCCCTCCATGGCGCCGCTGTACTGCGCAATGGGGAGGTAGGAGTAATCCGCCGGATGGCCGTCCTTTGTCAGTAGATATGGTGTAAAATGATTTTCCTTTACAATATCCTGCCAGGCGAGAAAAGATCGAATCAGGCCCTCTCTCCGGTGGGGATCGTCCAGCCGGGCGTCGGCGGCGCCGCAGCCCCGGCAGGCGATCTCCCGGCACACCAGGGGGGAGAGGCCCCAGAAGCGGTCCAGCAGGAACTGGTCGGCACAGACCTCCCGGGGCGCGTCGGCCAGGGCCTCTTCCAGGGAGGCCTCGTCGGTGGCCACGGGGTCCTCCTTGGCCTGGGCAGGGGGCAGGCGGTAGTAGAGGCCCGGCAGCACCTGGCGGGCCTCGCTCATCTCCAGGTCGATCCGCCGCAGGCAGTCGATGATGCGGTCCTCGCCGTCGGTGAGGATCAGGTTGGACCGCCGGCCCATGCACTCCAGGATCAGCTTCCGCTGTCCCGGCTCTCCCATCTCATCCACCATGTCCACCGTCAGTATGGCGGCCCGCTCCCGCCCGGGCTGCTGGATGGCGGCGATCCTGCCGCCCCCCAGATGCTTGCGCAGGAGCATGCAGAACATGGGGGGAGCGGCGGGGTTTTCCCGGGAAAGGCCGGTGAGGTGGATCCGGGCCTGGGCGGCCCCGGCGCAGAGGAGCAGCCGCCGTCCGCCCCGTAAGGCCAGGATCACCTGATCCCTGACGGGCTGCTGGACCTTCTCGATCCGAAGGCCCACGATATCCTGCAGTTCCCGGATAACACCTGATAAGCAAAAAGAGTCAAGTGGCATCCCTTGTCACCTCCATCATGGCGTTGAACAGCTCATTGATCCGTTCCGTGGCCCCCTGGAGGTAGAGATAGCCGAAAAGGCACTCCAGAGCGGTGGCCTTGAGGTAGTCGGAACGGCTGGCGTTGTGGGGGATGGTGTTGACGTTGGCGTTGCGGCCCCGTTTGAATACCGTCAGCTCCTCCGCTGTGAGCAGAGGCAGGATCTGATCCGCCAGCCGGGCCTGGGCCGGGGCTTTCACAAGCTCCACGGCGGCGCGGTGCAAACCCTTTCCCGTGGCCTTGCCCTGGGCGCAGAGGTAGGCGCGGACCAACAGCTCATACACCGCATCCCCCAGGTGGGCAAGCCCGATGCTGCTGATGGCGCGGATGTCGTCCTCCCGCAGATGCAGGGAAAAATAGTCTTCCATAGTTTTCTCCTCTTGGTAAATCGTGCGCCCGGGCGGGGAGCCCCTCAGGCGATCTCCGCCGCGGCGCAGAAAAGGGAAGGCCGGACGCCGCCCTGTCTCCGGTCAGAGCACCGTCCGGCCTTCCCAAGATCCATACTTTCTCAGCCCCGTCCGGTCAGGTATTCCTCAGCCGCCAGGAGCACCTCCTCGTCGGTGGCGAAGGTCACCAGGGGCCTTGCCTCCTGGAAGGTGAACCAGCCCAGATCCGCGATTTCCGCCTCCTGGGCGTGTTGGCTGCCTCCTGTGGGCTGGGCAATGAAGAAGATGACGTCCTTGATCACACCGGCCTTGGGGTAGTAGGTCACCACCTGGCGAAAGCCGGTGTCGATCTCCGCCTGGAGGCCCGTTTCCTCCAGGATCTCCCGCCGGGCGGTCTCTTTCTCCGTCTCTCCGCTCTCCACGTGGCCCTTGGGGAAGCTCCAGTGACCGCCGTTATGCCGGGCCAGGAGGTACTGGTGGTTGCCGGGAGTGCCCCGCCAGATCACCGCCCCGCAGGATTTCTCCTCCGCAGCCTTGTGGAAGGTGCCGCCGTCGCCCCAGGTCCAGGTGCCGCCGTGGGCCCCCAGCTCAAAGTGGAGCTTGGCGATGCCCAGGTCCACCAGGGCGAAAGAGGTGTTCTCCGTCAGGTGGACCTGCACGGAGTTGTCCCGCTTTTTCACAAAGCGGTAGGGCTGTCCGTTGCGGGCGGAGGGCGCCCGCTGCACGGCGGCCATGCCGGACATGAACCAACTGGGGGCATGGCTCAGGCCGGAGGCCAGCTCCGCCACGCTCTTGCTGCTGCGCTGGGCGATGCGGCGGATCAGCTTCTCCCGGCCGGTGCGCTCCTCCGGCGTGTGGCCGATGGAGGCCACGCACACCAGCTTCTCTCCCTCCGCCAGATGGCACAGGCAGCTGCGTTGGTCATAGGTCCCGCCCACCCAACAAGTGCCAAGGCCCATGGTGGTGGCGGTCAGGATGATCAGCTCCCCGTAATATCCGCACTTCTCCTCCAGATCCGGGTCGGAAGCGGGGCCGGCGAACACCAGATAGTTCCGCACGCCGGAGAGCATGCCGTAACTCTTGGAGAGGGAGGAAAAGGGCTCCGGCCGCTCGCAGATCAGCTGGATGTGCAGCCCCGACCTGGCATTGTACTGCTCGATGGCCTTGGTCAGCTGCCGGACCTGTTCAGGGCTGATAGGGTCCGGCAGATACGCCCGCAGAGAGATCCTGGTGGAAACAGCGTCAGATAGCGTCATGATGTCTCCTTTCCGGCGAAAGCCGATGTACAGGCGCCCGGCAGGGAAGGGCGCTGCCCTCCGGGCAGGGAAGCCTCTTTTCTACAGTTTATTATATCAGGGTGTCCTGTCAAGTCAATAATTTGCTAAGATAACGAAAAAAAGCCTTGCCAACATGCAAATGTTTTGTTAAGATAAACATACAACCATATACCGAATGATGTCCGCAGGAAAAGCGGGGCTTTTCTCCCGCGCCTAAGGCGTAACGCGTACGGGTGCCGCAAGGCATGACTGTGGACGGACGAAATTCTGGAGAAGTCTGCCAAGGCAGGTGCCGAAGGTGCAAGCGGCCCATCCCCGTAAACTCTCAGGCGAAAGGACAGAATCCCATACGGACACACTCAGCGGTTGATCCGCTGAGCGCGGGTATTCTGTTCACTTTACGGGGCATCGGGGGAAATGACGTCCCGTTTTTTGTTCCATGGATCGGTGTATGCAGGCAACTGGGCAACGGGATAATGAGAGGAGAAAAGTATGGAAGGTATTTATCAGGCAATAGCGGCCGGCAACAGCTGGATCAACGGCATTGTGTGGGGCATACCGGCTCTGGTGCTCCTCATGGGCGCCGGCATCTTCCTCACGGCTTTGCTCAAGGGCTTCCAGTTCCGGAAGTTCGGCTACGCCATGAAGAACACCATCGGCAAAATGTTCCAGAAGCACGAGGCGCAGAAGGGCGAGGTCACACCGTTCCAGGCCTTGACCACTGCCCTGGCGGCCACAGTGGGCACCGGCAACATCGCCGGCATCACCTCCGCCGTCACTCTGGGCGGCGCGGGCTCCATTTTCTGGCTGTGGATCTCCGCCCTGCTGGGCATGGCCACCAAGTACTCCGAGGTGCTGCTGGCGGTGAAGTATCGCGAGCGCAACGCCCACGGCGACTGGGTAGGCGGCCCCATGTACTACATCAAGAATGGTCTGGGCAAGAACTGGAAATGGCTGGGCGTGATTTTCTGTATCTTCGGCGGCCTGGCCTCCTTCGGCATCGGCAACGCGGTGCAGGTGGGCAACATCACCGGCTCCATCAATAACGCCATTCAGCAGTTCGCTCCCTCCGCCGCGGAGCACACCTCCACCATCAACCTGGTGCTGGGCGTCGTTCTCGCCATCATCGTGGGCATCGTGCTGCTGGGCGGCATCAAGCGCATCGGCAGCGTCACGGAGAAGCTGGTGCCTGTCATGGCCGCCATCTACATCATCGCCTGCCTGGTGGTGGTGATCGCCAACATCACCAACGTTCCTCATGTGTTCGCCATGATCTTCAAGGGCGCCTTCACCCCTGAGGGCGTCACCGGCGGCGCCGTGGGTATCACGGTGAAGCTGTGCATCACCTGGGGCGTCAAGCGGGGCGTCTTCTCCAACGAGGCCGGCCTCGGCTCCGCGCCCATCGCTCACGCCGCTTCCTCCGAGTCCAACCCCGTCAAGCAGGGCCTCTACGGCATCTTTGAGGTGTTCATGGACACCATCGTCATCTGCACCCTCACCGGTCTTACCATCCTGCTCACCGCCGACAAGATCGGCCTCACCTATGGCAAGGATCCCGGCACCGCCATCAACTCCCAGGCGCTGGGCACGGTATTTGGTTCCCGGATCGGCGCGCTGATCATCGCCATCGGCCTGAGCCTCTTCGCTCTGTCCACGGTCCTCAGCTGGGGCCTCTACGGCACCCGCTGCTGGGAGTTCATCCTGGGCACCAAGGCCATCAAGCCCTACCAGATCATCTTCACCCTCATCGTGATCGTGGGCGCCACCATGGATCTGGGCCTGGCCTGGGACATCGCCGATACCCTCAACGGCCTCATGGCCATCCCCAACCTCATCGCCATCTTCGCCCTGTCCGGCATAGTGGCGAAAACCACCAAGGAATTCTTTGCCAAAGGCAAGGAGCTCCGCTCATAACAAAAGACCGGCGCGCGGATAAACCGACAGCGGGAGGCGGTCCCATGGGATTCATGGGCCGCCTCCCGCTGCGCGCGCCGGGCTGGGTTGCAGTTGGCGGCACATTCCAATAACTCCATATTTAATTTTAGTAAAAAGGCCCTCTTTCAGCAAAAAATTGCTTTAAAAGGGGAGAATACTCTGCGACTGACCAGGTTCGGCATGGCGATTGCGGGCATAAAGATCTTGTAAAGGATCGTCTGCAGCGTGCTGAAAATCCATTTTCTGTCTTGTACACCATCTTTCTCTTTGCTACAATAAATCCACCAAGCACGCAACTGGATCATGGCTGCAGGAAAGCGGCCCGCCGCACCGGACGGGCCCACCAACGGCGTAACGCGTACAGGTGCCGAAAGGCGGGACTGCGGTCAGCGTGGGATTCTGGAGAAGTCTGCAAGTCGCAGATGCCGAAGGTGCAAGCGGCCAACCCCCGTAAACTCTCAGGCGAAAGGACAGAATGCCGTCCAGCGATCCGCCGGGTACTGTCTGCCCGGCGACTGGCTGGGGATCAGCATTGTGTTTTTTAGGAGGAACGGGAGCGCCGTGAGCATACGGCGCTCCCGTTCCTCTTGTCCGCTGTGTGGATGGAAATTGAAAGGAGAGAGAGTATGGAAGGTTTTATGAACGCAATCGCAACCGGCAATAGTTTTATCAACGGTATTGTCTGGGGTATCCCGGCCCTGGTGCTCCTCATGGGTGCCGGCATCTTCCTGACCCTGGGGCTCAAGGGCTTCCAGTTCCGGAAGTTCGGCTACGCCATGAAGAACACCATCGGCAAGATGTTCCAGAAGCACGAGGCCAAGGCCGGTGAGGTCACCCCGTTCCAGGCCCTGACCACTGCTTTGGCGGCCACGGTTGGCACCGGCAACATCGCCGGCATCACCACCGCCGTCACCCTGGGCGGCGCGGGTTCCATCTTCTGGGTGTGGGTATCCGCCCTGCTGGGCATGGCTACCAAGTATTCCGAGGTTCTGCTGTCGGTGAAGTACCGCGAGCGCAACGCCTACGGCGACTGGGTGGGCGGCCCCATGTACTACATCAAGAACGGCCTTGGCAAGGGCTGGTCCTGGCTGGCGGTGATCTTTTGTATCTTCGGCGGCCTCGCCTCCTTCGGCATCGGCAACGCGGTGCAGGTGGGCAACATCACCGACTCCGTCAACACCGCTATCCAGGCCTTCATCCCCTCCGCCGCTGAGAGCGCCAGTACCATCAACCTGGTGCTGGGCGTGGTACTGATGATCATTGTGGGCGTGGTGCTGTTGGGCGGCATCAAGCGCATCGGCAGCGTCACGGAGAAGCTGGTGCCCTTCATGTCCCTTATCTACATCATCTCCTGCCTGATCGTCCTGATCGCCCACGCCGGCGAGCTGCCCCGTGTGTTCGGTCTGATCTTCCGCGGCGCGTTCTCCCCTGAGGCTGTCACCGGCGGCGCTGCCGGTATGACCATCAAGCTCTGCATCGAGTGGGGCGTCAAGCGGGGCGTCTTCTCCAACGAAGCTGGCCTTGGTTCCGCGCCTATCGCCCACGCCGCCTCCTCCGAGTCCAACCCCGTCAAGCAGGGCCTCTACGGCATCTTCGAGGTGTTCATGGACACCATCGTCATCTGCTCCCTGTCCGGTCTTACCATCCTGGTGGCTCTCACCGAGGAGCAGCTCAACTACGGCGTCTCCGGTACCACCGCTTTGAACTCCCAGGCACTGGGCACAGTATTCGGTACCAAGATCGGCGCGCTGCTCATCGCTGTCGGTCTGGGCCTGTTCGCTCTGTCCACGGTCCTCAGCTGGGGCCTCTACGGCACCCGCTGCTGGGAGTATATCCTGGGCACCAAGGCCATCAAGCCCTACCAGGTGATTTTCACCCTGGTAGTTCTGGTGGGCGCCACCATGGATCTGGGCCTGGCCTGGGACATCGCCGATACCCTCAACGGCCTCATGGCCATCCCCAACCTGATCGCCGTGTTCGCTCTGTCCGGTGTGGTCTTCAAGACCACCAAGGAGTTCTTCCAGAAGGATACGCTTGCTAAGTAAGCTCCCATACTACTCCTCTTTGCGGCAGGGGGCACAGTGCCTGCTGTGCCCTCTGTCCCGCAGAGGGGAGGCGCATAGATCGCCGGTTTTCTAGTCCTGTGCGCTGTCCCGGGAGAAGATCTGGACGAGAGCGTCCAGGGATTTGAGCCGCAGGACCACGCCGTCCTCCATCTCCCAGCGCCAGAAGCCGCCGGTGTCCTCCGCCAGTGAAGCGGAGGTAAGCTGTTGGGCAACGGGAGAGAAGAGCACACCCCACCATGCGGGGGCGGCATACAGCAGCATGGCCAGGAGGCCTGCTGCAAAGGAAATCAGCAGTTTGTTCCGCAATTTCATAAAAAATACCGTCCTTACTGGATTTGTCTCCAGTATGGACGGTATTTTTCTCTTTCAAACCGTTTTCTTCACAGGACGGCACAAAAATGTCTGAGGAAAGGCGGGCAGCAGCTTCTCTCTGGCATTCTCAGCGGCAGTTTTCTCCGCAAAGATACCGAATACCGTGGGACCGCTTCCGGACATGGAGGCCGCCATGGCGCCGCCATCCAGAAGCGCGTTCTTGATCTCAAAAACCTGGGCATATTTTCGGGGCAAAACGTCCTCAAATACATTATAGAGCCGATGGGCGATCCCCGCCAGGTCCCCGGCGGACAGAGCGGCGAGCATGCCGGCGGTGTCCGGATGGCAGCGGAGGCGGCGGAGGTGGACCTGGGCGAACAGCTCCGGCGTGGAGATGGGGAAGGCGGGCTTGCAGACCACAAAATAGCAGGGGGGAAGGGGCGGAAGATCCGTCAGGCGCTCGCCGCGGCCCTCCGCCAGGGCGGTGCCGCCCCGGACGCAGTAGGGCACGTCGCTGCCCACCCGGGCGGCGATCTTCTCCAGCTTCTCCTGTGGAAGCTCAGGATCATACTCCCGCCGCAGGACCCGCAATACCGCCGCCCCGTCGCTGCTGCCTCCCGCCATGCCCGCGCACACGGGGATCTCCTTATCCAGTCGAATGGAGAAGCCGGGGCAGGGGAGGCCGGTTCCTTCGAAGAAGCGGAGGACCGCCTTGGCGGCAATATTGCTCTCGTCGCAGGGCAGGAAGCGGCAGCTGCTGGCCACCCGGACTCCCGGCGCGGTCTCCTCCTGCAGAGTGACCGTATCCTTCAGGTCGATGGACTGCATCACCATCCGCAGGTCGTGGTAGCCGTCAGGCCGCCTGCCCAGGATATCCAGGGTCAGATTCAGCTTTGCCCAGGCGGGCTCGGTGTGGATCATACGTCCCCCTCCTCAGTACACATGCCCGCAGAAGGGGCACTTGGGGTAGTCGAAGTCGTGGCTGCGGCCGCAGTGGGGACAGGTGGTCTGGGGCAGGCCTTCCGTTTCGCTGTCCTCTGCCGAGAAGAACTCCAGCCGTCCGCAGCTCTTGCAGCACCAGACCTCCACCCGCATGGCCCCGGCCCATATGTTGGGCCAGTCTCCCAGCAGAACGCTGGTCTTTCCCAGCTGAATATTCTCCGTAAACGCGTGAACCATCTCACCGCCGCAGCGCAGACAGCTCATAGGGCCTCTTTTCCTGTGTTCCATCCTCATACCCTCTCTTGACCGTGCAAAATACTATCCCCGGGGAATCCTCCCCGGGGATAGTGTATCACATTTCCTCGTCTTTAACCAGTTTGTTGTCAGGCAAAACGGAGTTTTGCCCAAAAGTTCTTTTTGCTTCTTTTTCTTTCAAGAAAAAGAAGAGAAAACTGCGTCGTCTTACCGGATCTTCCGGCCCTCCACATAGTACCGCTTATCCTCGGCGTGGCCCATGGAGAAGGTTTTACGGGGCAGGACGCCGTCGGCGATGACGGTCTTAAAGAGCTGGTCCTTGCCCATGGCGGGGAGCTTGAAGCCGATGTTGCCGGGCTTGGATCCCAGCTCGTCGGTGATGGCGTCGCCGTGGATGTAGTCCACCTCGCCGCCGTGCTCCTTCAGGTAGGCGTCCAGGAAGTTCTGGAGGGTGCCCACCGCCAGCTGGACCTTGGGCTCGGGAACAGTGATATAGCCCTTGCCGCCCGCCCAGGTGTAGGCGACGGTGTGGCCCTGGCCCTCGCCCTCGTGGGCGCCGGGGTAGTAGGCCTTGAAGGCCTCCAGCAGGGCCTGGGGCTCCACGCCGAACACCACCCGGTGGATGGCCTCGAACTTCAGGGCGTCGTCGTGGAGGTTCTCGATCTCCACCAGGGCGTACCGGGCGGGGAGGTCCGCCCACTGGTCCTGAGGCGTCACCTTCTTGAGGTTTTCGTAGCAGGTCTTGGCGGTGGCCAGGGAGTGGTTGCCGTCGCCCACGGCGAAGAGGAGGGGCGCCACGCCCTTGAGGCCGTACTTGTGCTCCATGGCCTCGCTGGTGGAGAGGGCCGTGAGGGCGTCCGCCAGGGCGTTCTGCTGATCCTCGCTGAGGAGCCAGCCCTTCAGGTGGCCGCCCTTCATCATGAGCTCAAAGTCGTACACCGGCTCCATGCTGCCGGCAGCGGCGGTGATGGGCTCGATGCAGGTCTTGTCGGGGTCGTCAATGAGGAGCATCACGTGGGGCAGCTCGATGGGGGCGTCCTTCCGGACCCGGACCCGGGGCGGGATGCGCTCCAGAACGGTGCCCTCGGTGGCCCGGATCAGGGAGCCGGAGCCGGGGGTGTAGTCGTACTGCTCCAGATCCACCGCCGCCACGAGGCCGTGGCGGATCTCGCCGTCGGACTGGGAGCGCTCAATGTAGATGATGGCGTCCTGGTAGGTCTTGAAGATGTCCCGGGCCAGATAGTCGGCCATGGCGCGGTTGATGTCCGCGATGTGCTCCTCCACGTCGGCGTCGTTGAGCTTGCTCTCCGGCAGGATCAGCCGCAGGGTGGAGGGGGCGTCCCCGGCGATGCGGTCCACCTCGTCCCAGTACTCCGGCTGGGAGGTGAACTGGTCGCAGGCCACCACGGCCCAGCGGCTCATATCGCAGTCCCGGGGCAGCAGGATGTCCGCAGGCTTCATGCCCAGCTTCTCGAATTTTGCGTTCATGTCGTTTTTCCTCCGTAAGTTGATATCAGCAAGACCGGATTTCTCCCCTCCGGCCAGGCTTTCCTATATAGATGGTCCCTTTATTGCCGCTCTGTCTGGGCAAAGAGCATGTCCAGCAGACAGTCGCCGCAGGCCAGATGAGGCCCGGTCTCCCCGTTCTCCTCGTCGTAGGCGCCGCCCCGGCGGGTATCGGTCCGGCTGTCGTAGATGAGGTAGGGGACCGGGTCACCGTCGTGGCCCCGGGTGGCGGTGAGGGTCTTGTGGTCGCTGAGGAGCAGTACCCGGTAGTCCTCTCCCGCCGCCGCCAGCCGCTCCAGCAGGGGTTTCACCAGGCGGCTGTCCAGCCACTCGATGGCCTGGATCTTCCCCGGCAGGTCGCCGTTGTGGGTACACTCGTCCGGGGCCTCCAGGTGGAGGCAGACAAAGTCGTACTCCTGGAGCTTCCGCCACGTGGCCTCCAGCTTGCCCTCGAAGTTGGTGTCCAGCTCGCCGGTGGCGCCCTCCACCTCCACCATCTCCAGGCCCCGCAGCACAGCGATGCCGTGGCAGAGGGGCACGGCGCTGACCACCGCGCCGGTGTGGCCGTACTGCTCCTGAAAACCGGGCAGCTCCACAGCGGTGCCCTGGGCCCAGAACCAGACCCCGTTGGCGGGAAGCTTGCCCGCCTGGCGGCGCTTCTCCGTCACCGGGTGGTGGTCCAGTACCCGGTTGGCCAGCCGCATGAGATCGGCAAAAATCTTGGCCCGGTCGTTGCCTGCGGGGAGGTAGGCGCCCGCCTTCTCCCCCAGATGGTCGTGGGGCGGGTAGAAGGCGATGCCGGAGATGTCGCTCTCGTGCTGCACCGCCAGCTGCCGGAAGGCGGGGAAGGGGTGAATGGTGATCCTGGCCTCCGCCAGGGCCCTGGAAAACTCCGGGTCCGAGAGGAGAGCGTCCACCGTCTCCAGGGCGGAGGGGCCGTCGATGGAGCCAGCGCTGTGGGAGAGGATCTTCCGCTCCTCCAGGGGGAGGTCCCCGTCCTCCAGGGTCACCAGATTGCAGCGGAAGGCGGCGTCCCCGGGCCGCATCGCAATGCCGGAGGCGGCGGCCTCCATGGGGGAGCGGCCCGTAAAGTAGCGGCGGGGATCACAGCCGAAAATCGAGAGGATAGCTGTCTCGCTGCCGGGGGGCAGGGGCTCGGGGCAGTTGACGACGCTGCCAACCGTGCCGTGGGCCGCCAAATAGTCAATGGTGGGGATATGGGCGGCCTGGAGGGGCGTTTTCCCGCCCAGCTGAGGAACGGGGTTGTCCGCCATGCCGTCCCCGATAATCAATAGGTATTTCACTGTGCGCCTCCCAAAAGGTTACTCGCACCTATTATACAAATTTTGTCGCTGATTTTCAATCGTAAAGTCGCCGCCCGCCGCCACTTTTCCCTGCCCGCCGCCGGATGCCGGCGGCAGAGCGCATAAGCGGCGGAAAACAGGACACACTACCGCTGAAAGCCGGAACTTTTTTGGCTTTTGAAAAGGAAGGGAGGTAAGCAAAAGGATGATCTGGGATCGGATCGCGCTGGCGCTGGTGATCATCGGCGCGTTGAACTGGGGGGCCATCGGCCTCTTTGGCTTCGACCTGGTGGCATTCATCTGCGGCGGGCAGATGGCCGTCCTCTCCCGTGTGATCTACACGGTGGTGGGCATCGCGGGTCTGTGGTGCGTGTCTCTGCTGTTCCGCGAGAATGTCACCGGAGAGGCGGCTGCCTGAGCCACTGGATAGAAAATTCTGCCCATTGGAAACAGTGGGCAGAATTTTTCATCATCAGGAGCCCCTTCTGTCGGGGCAACGGGCGGCTCCTCCGGCCCCTTGACCCGACAGCCGCTTACAGCAGGTCCTCAAAGCTCTCAATGAACTGGTCGCACAGCTCCCGCAGGCCGGCCCGGCTGTCGTGGAAGAAGGGGTCGTAGACCCCCACCACCGTCATGTCGGCGGCTTTGGCGGCCTTGCAGGCGGAGAGAGAGTCGTCAAAAAATACGCATTCCCGCGGGGCGACCCCCAGTAGATTGGCCACATGTTTGAAGATGGCAGGGGAGCGCTTGTCCTCTCCCAGTTTCTGGGCGTAGATCACCTGCTCGAAGTATTCCCCCAGTCCGTGGGCTTCCATAGCGGCTTGACAGTGTTCCGGCACGCAGGCGGTGAACACCGCCATGCGGTGTCCGGCGCTGCGGCACCGGTCCAGGTAGGCCCGGACTCCCGGCTTCAGGGGCACGTGGTGGTACTGCCCCGCCGCCAGGTCCATCCACTCGGCGATGATCTCCTCGCAGGACTCGCTGAGGCCCAGATACTCTTTTGTAAACACGGCGCAGTTCTGCAAGATCGTGTGGGCCACACCCTCGTAGTACGCCTTGGTGTAGGGAGCGCCCCGCCGGGCGAGAAAGGTCTTGTCCACCTCCACCCACACGCCGTTGGAGTCGATGAGGGTGCCGTCCAGATCAAAAATCAGCATAGCCATATGGTCTCCTGTCAAAAAAGAATTATGCCAGCCAGAAGCGCCAGGGGAAGTCCACGGCCTCCTGGGCGTAGTCGATGCCGATGCGCTTGCCGGTGTGGAAGGGGAGGACCGCCGGCCGCTCCGGCAGGGACAGCTCCGGCAGGGCGTCGGCCACATACAGGGCGTCGGCGGCGGGAGGCAGGTTGTTCAAAGTCCTGTCAATGTTCAGCGCTTTACAGAGTTTTCCCGGCCCGTTGGACAGGGACCGCCGCTGGGCGGCGGTCAGTTTCCCGTAGGGCGCGCCGAAGCGCAGCGCTGCGGCGGCGTCCCGGCCATGGACGATCTCCCCGCCCCGGATGAGGACGGCGGCGGCGGTTCCCTCCGCCTCGGTGACGAGGTTCAGACAGTGGTACATCCCGTAGATCATGTAGACATACACGGTGCCCGGCGCGGCGTAGAGGGTTTTTGTCCGTTCCGTCATCCTGCCGCCGTAGGCGTGGCAGGCCTTGTCCACCGCCCCCACGTAGGCCTCCGTCTCCGTGATGCGGCAGACAATCCTATCCTGCCCCCACTCACGCACCAGATACCGCCCCAGGAGATCCTGGGCGGCCTCCACTGTGTCCCGGAGAAAAAAACCGCCGGTTAGTCTTGCCATTTCCTCACCTCTTTGGTAGTATTCTATCATTGCGCCGCGATTTTGACAATGACGAAGGTGAGGATCCATGAAGGGAAATTTTATGCGGAAGGCGGCAAAGCCCATGCTCTTTGCCGCGGCCTTTATCTGGGGCAGCTCCTTTTTTATCATGAAGAACGCGCTGGACGCCATGCCGGTGCAGTACCTGCTGGCCATCCGGTTCACCATGGGGGCGGTGCTGCTGGCGCTGATCTGCGGGAAGCGGTGGAAGGCCATGACCGCCGACTATCTGTGGCGGGGGGCCATCATCGGCGGGTGCCTGTACCTGGCCTACTCCGTCCAGACCTACGGCCTGGCGCTGACCACCCCCTCCAAAAACGCCTTTCTCACGGCGGTGTACTGCGTGCTGGTGCCATTTTTGTACTGGCTGCTGGCGGGGGTCCGGCCGGACCGGTACAACATCCTGGCGGCCCTTCTGTCGGTGACGGGGGTGGGGCTGGTGTCCCTCAGCGGGGACCTGACGGTGAATCTGGGGGACGCGCTGACGCTGCTGTGCGCGGTCTTTTATGCCGCCCACATCGTGGCGGTGGCCAAGGTGTCGCCTGAAAAGGACATCTACCTTCTCACGGTGTTCCAGTTCGCCTTTGCCGCCCTCTACGCCTGGGTGAGCGGGGCGCTGACGGAGACCTTCCCCGCCGGGGCCCTGGCGGACCCCGATGTGATCCTGCCTCTGTGCTATCTGGGCGTCATGGCCACCACCGTGGCCCTGCTGTTCCAGAACGTGGGACAGGTGAACTCCGACCCCGCCTCGGCGTCGGTGATCTTGTCCCTTGAGTCGGTGTTCGGGGTGCTCTGCTCCGTCCTCTTTGCCGACGACCAGGTCAGCGTGCGGATGGCCGCGGGCTTTGTGCTGATCTTCGTGGCGGTAGTGTGCAGCGAGACCAAGTTCTCCTTCCTCAGGAGCCGAACCGCCGCGCCGGGGAAGCGGCCTACCTGAGGGAGCCTCAGCGGGGTCGGCCGCATTTCTCCGCCGGTTTACAAATTCTTAAAGAACTGCACGGAAAAATCTGGTATACTGAAATCAAATTTTGAAGGTTTACCGCCGGGAAACCACAGCCGGACCGCCAAGGGAGCAGGAGAGACGCCATGACAAAAGAAAAGCTTTCCGTTTGCCTGTTGAACGATTCCTTTCCCCCGCAGATCGACGGCGTGGCCAACGCCGTGCTCAACTACGCCCGGATCATCCAGGGGGGGCTGGGCAGCGCCGTGGTGGGCGTGCCGGACTATCCCGGGGCCGAGGACCAGTATCCCTTTCCCGTGGTACGCTACACCAGCTTCGACACCACAAGGCTCGTGGGCTACCGGGCGGGATACCCCTTCAGCGTCAGGGCCATGGGCGCTCTGGCGGAATCCGCCCCCGACATCATCCACTCCCACTGTCCCGTCATGTCCACGGTGATGGCACGGGCCCTGCGGGAGCGACTGGACATTCCGGTGGTGTTTACCTACCACACCAAGTTCGACATTGATATCCGCCGGGCCCTCTACGGCCATCTGCTCCAGCAGACCGCCATCCGCCTTTTGGTGGACAACATCTCCGCCTGCGACGAGGTATGGGTGGTGAGCCGGGGGGCCGGCGAGAACCTCCGGAGCCTTGGCTACGCGGGGGACTACATCGTCATGGAAAACGGCGTGGATTTTCCCCGGGGGCCGGTGGAGGAGGAGACGTGCCAGGCTCTGCGCCGGGAACTGGGGCTGCCGGGCGATGTGCCGGTGTATCTCTTTGTGGGCCGGATGATGTGGTACAAGGGCATCCGCATTATCCTGGAGGCCCTGGCGGCCCTGCGCCGCTCCGGCCAGGATTTCCGGATGCTGCTGGTGGGAGACGGCATGGAGCGCCAGGAGATGGAACAATTGACCAGGGAACTGCGTCTGGATGATGTGTGCCTCTTCACCGGCGCGGTGCGGGACCGGGAGAAACTGCGGGCTTATTTTTCCCTCAGCGACCTCTTTTTGTTCCCCTCCACCTTCGACACCAACGGCATCGTCGTCCGGGAGGCCGCCGCCTGCGGCACCGCCAGCGTGCTGGTCCGGGGCTCCTGCGCCGCCGAGGATGTGACCGACGGCGGCAACGCCCTGCTCATTGAGGAGAACGCCGACTCCCTGAAGGCCCTCCTGGAGCAGGTGGGGACGGACCGTCCGGCCCTGCGGCGGCTGGGGCAGCGGGCCCTGGAACAGCTCTATCTCTCCTGGGACGACAGCGTCCGGCGGGCCTATGAGCGCTACGGCACCGTCCTGGACCACTACCGCCGGGGCCTCAGCGGCCGGAGCCTGGAGTGGACCGACGAACTTTACAACCTGCTGGACGACCTGGGCCGGGGCATCGAGGCCGCCCGGAACTTCAGGGAGAACAGCCGCCGAAGGATTCAGGAGCGGCTGCGGCGGTAGGTATACGGCGGCTTTCCACATGGACAAGCCCGGCAAACTGTGCTATACTGCATAGAATACCGGAGCGACAGCCGAAAAAGGAGAAAAAGACATGAGAATCCATGTACTGGGCGTGGGCTTTGACAATATGACCATGGAGCAGGCGGTGGCCGAGGGCGTGCGCCTGATGAATACGGAGGGGGCCCACTACGTGGTGACCCCCAACCCGGAGATCGTGGAGACCTGCCGGGAGGACGGCGAGGCCATGGAGGCCGTACAGAAGGCGGATCTGGTGATCGCCGACGGCATCGGCGTGGTCTACGGGGCCAAAATGCTAGGAACGCCCCTGAAGGGCCGGGTCCCCGGCGTGGAGTTCGCCCAGCATCTGATGGGCCGCATGGCGGAGAGCGGGAAGACCCTCTTTCTCCTGGGGGCCAAGCCCGGCATCGCGGAGCTGGCCGCCGAGAAGCTGCGGGCCGCCTATCCCGGCCTCAGGATTGTGGGCACCCACGACGGCTATTTCAAGGACGACGGACCTGTCCTGGCGGAGATCCGGGAGAGCGGGGCGGACGTGGTGTTCGTGTGCCTGGGGGCCCCCAAGCAGGAGAAATGGATGCTCCGCAACGGCGGCGATACCGGCGCCCACCTGCTGGTGGGCCTGGGCGGCTGCCTGGACGTGTTCTCCGGGACGGTCCAGCGGGCGCCGGAGGTATTTCAGAAACTGGGGCTGGAGTGGTTCTACCGCCTGCTGAAAAATCCCAGCCGGATCGGACGGATGATGCGCCTGCCCCTGTTCCTGGTCCACGTGGCAGGGGAGAAGAGGACGCGGAAATGAGAGGAAAGCTGATTGTATTCGAGGGGACCGACGGCTCCGGCAAGGCCACCCAGGCCCATATGATGGCCCAGCGGCTGCGGGAGGAGGGGATCGCTTTCCGGGAGATCGACTTTCCCCGCTACGGCAACCCCTTTGCCGAACCGGCCCGGCTCTACCTGGCCGGCGTGCTGGGGGACCGCCCCGGCGATGTGAACGCCTACGCCGCCTCCACCCTCTTCGCGGTGGACCGGTTCGCCTCCTATAAGGAGGACTGGGGCAAAGACTATGAGAACGGCGCGGTGATTCTGGCCAACCGCTACACCACCTCCAACGCCGTCCACCAGGCCTCCAAGCTGGAGCCGGAGGAGCGGGCGGAGTATGCGGCGTGGCTCTTTGACCTGGAGTACCGGCGGCTGGGCCTGCCCCAGCCGGATCTGGTGATCTACCTGGACATGCCCACGGACCTCTCCGAGAGCATGCTCCGGCGCCGGGAGGCGGCCACCGGCACCGCCGCGGACATCCACGAGCGGGACGACGGCTATCTGCGCCGCTGCCGCGCCTGTGCCCGGGAGATCGCGGAGCAGCAGGGCTGGAAGTGTATCTCCTGCGCCGCCAAGGGCCGGGTGCGCACGGTGGAGGACATTCACCGGGAGGCTTGGTCCCTGGTAGAGGAGCTGCTCTCCCGCTGAACGGCTTGTCCTGGACACAGGCGGACAGCATGGGACGCTTTCGCGCCCCATGCCCCGCAGGATAAGAAGAGATTGCGAGACAGCCTTCAGCGGCGATCTAGCGGAGGCCGCCGTCGGCCCATACCCCTGGAGAGGAGCCGCCCCCCGGCGGGGTATGTAGCGGTCAGCAGCAGCAGCAGTCGTTGCCGCTGTTCCCGCAGCAGGTGCAGGTGTTCCCGCAGCTGCAGCCGCAGCTATTGCCGCAGGTATTGCCGCAATTGCAGTTGCAGGGGCTGCAGGTGTTGCCGCAGGAACCGCAGCAGTTGTTCCCGTTGCCGCCGCAGCACCCCAGCAGGATGATGATCAGGATGATCCACAGGCAGCTGTTATTCCCGTTGTTCCACATGTTTTGTTCACCTCACTCCTTTGTCACTGGCATATCTTATGTGCGGGGCGGGCAAAAGGCAGCTTGGCCGGGAAAAATTATTTTAGTACCACAAAAAGGAGGGGATCTCCCCCATGAGCAACAGAGAGGACCGTTACCACACCACCAGCTGGGACGGGCAGCAGGTCCAGCGCCAGCAGCAGGCGTCCTCCGGCGCTGCGGCGCCCCGAAGCCAGCAGACGTCCCGCCCCGCCTCCGGCGGTCAGCAGAGCGGCGGAAAGAAGAAGGCAAAAAAGCGCAAGGGCATGAATCCCATTCTGGGCATCCTCCTGTGGGTGGTGATCGTGGTCTCCTCCTCGGCCATCTTCGCGGGCGTCGGCTGGATGCTGGCCAATGACCTCTGCGCCTTCAACAAGACATTCATAGAGGCCAAGGTGGAGATTCCCGAGGAGTGGTTCACAGAGACCGAGGTCACCCAGGAGGACGGCACTACGGAGACCGTGACCTCCGTAGATATGGACCTGGTGGCCCAGGAGCTCAAGGAGGAGGGCCTCATTGAGTACCCCTGGTTCTTCCGCCTGTTCTCTGTTTTCTACAAGAGCTCGGGGAAGATCAAGCCCGGAACCTATACCTTGAATACCGACATGGACTATATGGCCCTGGTCCGGGGCATGCACAGCACCGGCACCGCGGAGACGGTGGACGTCACCATCCCCGAGGGCTACTCGGTGCAGCAGATCATCGATCTGCTGGCGGAAAAGGGCGTGGGCTCTGTGGAGAAACTGACAGAGACCGCCCAGGAGTATGTTTTTGAGGACTATCCCTATATCGACAATGAAAATCTGGGCAGCATCAGCCGCCTGGAGGGCTATCTCTATCCGGACACCTACAACTTCTATGTGGGCGGAGACGTGACCCTGGCCTTCAAGTCCATGCTCAACAACTTCAGCAGCAAGGTCTATGAGAACGAGGACTTTGCCCCCTTCTTCGAGAACTCCGACTACACCTTCCAGGAGATCATCACCGTCGCCTCCCTCATCGAGAAGGAGACCGACGGCACCGACCGGGAGAAGATCGCCTCCGTCATCTACAACCGTCTGGAGAACGCCGGCGAGACCGCCTACTACCTCCAGATCGACGCCGCCCTGGTGTACGCCGCGGGCCGGGCCATCACCCAGGCGGACTACGACACCCTGGACAGCCCCTACAACCTCTACCAGCACACCGGGCTGCCGCCCACGCCCATTGCCAACCCGGGCCTCGCCTCCATCAAGGCGGCGCTGCAGCCCGCGGATACCAACTACTACTACTATGTCCTCGGCGCCGACGGCACCCACGTGTTCAGCAGCACTCTCAGTGAGCACGAGAAGGCCAAGGCGGAAGCCGCCGCGGCCGGCGCCGCCAACTGAGAGGATAAAGCGGCATGAGAGAGAGAAAGAAGCCGAAGCTGCTGGCTCCGGCGGGGGACAGGGAGCGGCTGCGGATGGCGGTGCTCTACGGAGCCGACGCCGTGTATCTCGCGGGGACCTCCTTCAGTATGCGCTCCTTCGCCGGGAATTTTGCCCCGGAGGAGCTGCCGGAAGCGGTGGCCTGGGCCCACGACCACGGCGTACGGGTCCATGTCACCGTGAACACCATGCCCCGGAACGACGAGGTGGTCCGCCTCCCGGCCTACCTGGAGCAGCTCCAGGAGGCCGGGGTGGACGCCCTGATCCTGGCGGACATGGGGGCCTTCTCCCTGGCGGGAAAGTACGCCCCCCGCTGTGAGCGCCATGTGAGCACCCAGGCCAGCGTGGCCAACTACGTCTGCGCCAACGCCTGGTACGACCTGGGAGCCAAGCGGGTGATCCTGGCCCGGGAGCTGAGCCTCCGGGAGATCCGGGAGATCCGGGAGAAGGTGCCGGAGGACCTGGAGCTGGAGGCCTTCGTCCACGGCGCCATGTGCGTGAGCTACTCCGGGCGGTGCCTCCTCTCCAACTACATGACCGGCCGGGACAGCAACCGGGGGGCCTGCGCCCAGCCCTGCCGCTACCAGTACTACCTCATGGAGGAGAAGCGGCCGGGGGAGTACTTCCCGGTGTTCGAGGACGAGAAGGGCACCTATATCCTCAACTCCCGGGACATGTGCATGATCGACCACGTGGGGGAGCTGATGGACGCGGGCCTCAGCAGCCTGAAGATCGAGGGCCGGGCCAAGAGCGCCTACTACGCCGCCATCGTCACCGGCGCGTACCGCCATGTCATCGACGACGTGGCGGCGGGCCGGGCGGCGGACCCCGTGTGGCGGGATGAGGTGGAGCATGTGAGCCACCGCCGTTACTCCACCGGCTTCTACTTCGGCGAGCCGGGGCAGTACACGGAAAATGCCCGCTATATCAGGGAGTGGCAAGTGGTTGCGCTTGTCACGGATTGCACCCCGGACGGTATGGCGACCCTGTCCCTGCGGAACAAATTTTCCGCCGGGGACGCCCTGGAGCTGGTGGGGCCGGACACGAAGCCCGTGACTTTCACCGCGCCGGTGATGGAGGACGAGGCGGGTGAGCCCCTGACGGAGCCCAAAAATCCCCAGATGGTGTTCCGTATGCGGCTGCCCAGGCCGGTGCCCGCCTGGACCATCCTGCGGGCCGCCCGGGACCTGTCCGCCAAATCCTGATACCTGACGTACAGAGAAAAGGCCGTCCGATGCGCGCTGCGCAGCGGACGGCCTGTAAAGCGTGATAGGGAGGAGAATGACCATGCGGAGAAAGGACCGCCAGCGGGACGCGGCATTTGCCTGGGCGGTATTTGACCGTGCGCCCTACGGCGTGCTGTGCCTCCGGGACGGGGAGGGGGCCTACGGCGTCCCCGTCAGCCCCGCCCGGATCGGGGAGAAGGTGTATTTCCACTGCGCCCCGGAGGGAAAGAAGCTCTCCTGCATCGCCCGGTGGCCGGAGGCCACCCTCACAGCCGCAGAGGCCGGCGAGGGGGACTTCTTCTCCGTCTGCTACGCCTCGGCGGTGCTGCGGGGCCGCATCACGGTGGTGGAGGACGAGGGAGAGAAGTACGAGGCCCTCCTGGCCATTACCCGCCGGTACTGCCCCGACCTGATGGGGGAGGCCGACGATTACCTGCGCCGCCGCCTGAAGGACACCTGCGTGTGCCGCCTGGACCTCCGGGAGATCACGGGAAAGGAGCGGCTGAAGGGTTGAAAAAGCTTTTTCGTATCCTCCTGTCCCTGGCGGGGGTGCTGGTGCTGGCCCTTGCCTGCTACGCGGCCTACGTGTTTCTCACCTACTACCGCCTGGAGGACAATCTGCCCCTGGCAGTGGAGGGGACTGCCGCCGACAGCGGCTCCCCCGTTGTGGGGGAGACTTACCGGCTGGTGTCCTATAACATCGGCTTTGGGGCCTACAGCGACGACTACAGCTTCTTTATGGACGGCGGCACGGAGAGCCGGGCCCGCTCGGTGGAGGCGGTGTATGAGAACGTGGGCGGAGCGATTGCCGCCGCCGCGGACGCAGACCCCGACTTTCTGTTCCTCCAGGAGGTGGACACCGACGGCACCCGCAGCCGCCACGTGGACGAGTACGCCTACGCCGTCTCCCTGCTGCCGGAGCTGGGCCAGCGGGTCTTTGTCCAGAACTACGACAGCCCCTACCTGTTCTGGCCCGTCCTGGAGCCCCACGGCGCCAACCAGTCCGGTCTTGCCACCTTCTCCCGCTATGCCGTCTCCTCCGCTCTGCGCCGGAGCGTGCCCGTGGAGGAAGGGTTCATGAAGCTGGTGGATCTGGACCGGTGCTACTCCGTCAGCCGCGTCCCCCTGGCAAACGGCAAGGAGCTGGTCCTCTACAACTTCCACCTCTCTGCCTACACCTCCGACGGCACCATCGCCGAGGAGCAGCTGAAGCTGCTCTTTGCGGACATGAGCGGGGAGTACGCCGCCGGGAATTACGCCGTGGCCGGCGGGGACTTCAACAAGGACATCCTGGGCAACTCCTCGGAGATCTTCGGCGTGTCCGGCGAGGCCTACACCTGGGCCCAGCCCATCCCAGCGGAGCTGGTGCCGGAGGGCCTGGCCATCGCGGCCCCCTTCGACGCGGAGGCCCCCGTGGCCTCCTGCCGCAACGCGGACCGGCCCTACGGCCCGGACAGCTTCCTCCTGACGGCAGACGGCTTCATCGTCTCAGCCAACGTCACGGTGGTGGACGCCCAGGTCATGGACACCGGCTTCCGCTGGAGCGACCACAACCCGGTGTATCTGGACTTCGTCCTGAACTGACAATTGAAAAGCAGCAAAAGCACCGCTGACCCTTCTCATAGGGCCAGCGGTGTTTTTTCGTCTCCTTTCCCCCAACGGGATATGACGGATTTCTTGGTGGGACAGGACTATAATGGAGGACACGCCGGGAAACCGGCGGCGAAAGGGGGGCGCGCTGTGGTCCTGTATCCCGATCTTGCCTTTTTTCTCAACAGTCTCACGGACCTGCTGGCCCTCAGCGCCACAGCCAAGCTGGCGGGCCTGCCCCTCCGCTGGCGGCGTCTCCTGGCGGCGGCACTTTTGGGCGGCGTGTACGGCGCGGCGTGCCTGCTGCCGCAGCTGGCCTTCGCCGGGGGACTCCTGCCCCAGGCCGGGATCGCCATGGCCCTGGTGTGGATCGCCTTCCGGCGGAAAGAAACCTTCCTGCGGCAGCTGCTGCTGTTCTGGCTCCTCAGCTGCGCCATGGGCGGCGCGCTCATGGCCCTGCCCCAGCTGCTGCAAAACGGATTTGGCACAAAGATACTGAAAAAGCTAAACTGGAAAGTGTTTTTCCTTGCCGGTGGTACCTGCTATTTTCTGCTGTCCGTGGTCTTCCGGGACGGGGCCCGCCACGCCATAGCGGGGGAGCTCACCTCCTGTATGATCGGGAGAGCGGGGAAAACCGTCCGGCTCCGGACCCTGCTGGACAGCGGACACACCCTGACGGACCCGGCCACCGGCGGGCCGGTGCTGATCGTGGAGGCGGCGGCCCTGGAGAGCCTGTGGACCCCCGCTGAGGCCCCTATTCTGGCGTCTCTCACGGAGCAGGGGGCAGCATGGTGCCTTGCCCGCCTGGAGGGGAGGGGACATTTCCGCCTGCTGCCCTACCGGGCGGTGGGGGTGGACCGCGGGGTGCTGCTGTGCTTTACGGCGGACAGCGTCGCGGTGGGAAACAAAAACTACGGCCCCACGGCGGTGGCCCTGTCGCCCGGGGCGGTATCGTCGGAGGGCGGCTATGCCGCCCTGTGGAGCGGAAAGGACAGGAGGAACGACCATGCCGCGTGATCTCATCAGGAGAGGAAACGACCTGTTCCGGCGGCTGCTGGAGAAGCTGGGGCTGGTTTCCCCGGGAAAAGTCATGTACATCGGGGGCAGCGACACCCTGCCCCCGCCCCTCAAGCGGGAGGAGGAGGCGGAGCTGCTGCGGCGGCTGGATGGAGGGGAGGAGGCTGTCCGGCAGATCCTCATTGAGCGGAACCTCCGGCTGGTGGTGTACATCGCCCGGCGGTTCGAGAACACCGGCATCAACATCGAGGACCTGATCTCCATCGGCACCATCGGCCTTATCAAGGCCATCAGCACCTACAGAAGCGACAAGAACATCAAGCTCGCCACCTACGCCAGCCGCTGCATCGAAAACGAGATTCTCATGTACCTCCGGAAGAACGCCTCCCAGCGGACGGAGGTGAGCCTGGACGAGCCGCTGAACACCGACTGGGACGGCAACGAGCTGCTTTTGAGCGACGTGCTGGGCACCGACGCGGACACGGTCATGCGTCCCATCGAGGCGGATGTGGACCGCCAGCTCCTGGAGGCGGCCATCGAGCGCCTCTCCCAGCGGGAGCAGGAGATCATCGTACTGCGCTTCGGCCTCCGTGGGAACCGGGAGCAGACCCAGAAGGAGGTGGCGGACCGGCTGGGGATCTCCCAGTCCTACATCTCCCGGCTGGAGAAGCGGATCATCAACCGCCTGCGGCGGGATATCCTGCGGATGAGCTGAGAAAACACGGGGCTACTTGACAAAAAAGGCGGGGTATGGTAAAAATAGATGACTCATGAGGGAGTAGTGGCAGGAGGTATCCTGCGGCAAGTCAACATACTGGCGCGCCTTCCCCGGACAGCGGGGCGGGGTCACCGCGCCTGGTTTGCCTTAATGAACGAGACTCATGTATGGCTGCGCGCCGTGCATGGGAAACTGTGGTCAGGCGCGGGCTGCGCCTGGCCCTTTTTGTTTGGGAACCAAAAGGGGCGGGGCGGAGAACGTAAAGTGAGGAGATAGAAAAGGTATGAGCTGGATCGAACTGTTTCTAATCGGCGTGGGCCTGAGCATGGACGCCTTCGCCGTGTCCATCTGCAAGGGCCTGAGCATGACAAAGCTCCGGTGGCGGCAGGGGCTGCTGGTGGGGGTGTTCTTCGGCGGCTTCCAGGCCGCGATGCCTCTGATCGGCTGGGCCCTGGGCCGTCAGTTTGAGCGCTACATCACCAGCGTGGACCACTGGATCGCCTTTATCCTGCTGGGCTACATCGGCGGGAAGATGATCTGGGACGGCTTCCACGGGGAGGAGGAGACCTGCCCCTCCGGCTTCGACCCTAAAGAACTTACCATGATGGCGGTGGCCACCAGCATCGACGCCCTGGCGGTGGGCATCACCTTCGCCTTTCTCCAGGTGGACATCCTGCCCGCCGTGGGCCTCATCGGCCTGACCACCTTCACCATCTCCCTGGGGGGCGTGTGGATCGGCCACCGCTTCGGCAGCCGGTACAAGGACAAGGCCACCCTGGCCGGCGGCGTGATCCTGTGCCTCATCGGCCTGAAGATCCTGCTGGAGCATCTGGGCATGCTGGGATAAGGAGGCGCACGTTCTATGAAGATATTGCTCACCGCCTTCGACCCCTTTGGAGGGGAGCGCGTCAATCCCGCCCGGGAGGCGGCGGCAGCCCTGCCGGAGGGCGTCGGCGGGGCGGAGATTGTCAAGCTCTGGATCCCCACCGCCTTCGGCCAGGGGGCGGACAGGGTCATCCGGGCCATGGACGACCTGCGGCCGGACGCGGTGATCTCCCTGGGCCAGGCGGGAGGCCGGAAGGCGGTGACCCCGGAGCGGATCGCCATCAACTGGATGGACGCCCATATCCCGGACAACGCCGGCCGACAGCCCAGGGAGCAGTTCATCGAGGCCGGCGGGCCCGACGGCTGCTTCAGCACCCTGCCGGTAGAGGCCATGGCTGCCGCCATCCGGGAGATCGGCCTCCCGGGGGAGGTGTCCCTCTCCGCCGGGGCGTTCGTCTGCAACGAGGTGATGTACCGGGTGCTGCGCCACGCCGCGAAAACCATGCCGGACACACGCTGCGGCTTTATCCACGTCCCCTTCCTGCCGGAGCAGGTGCGGGAAAAGCCGGACAAGCCCTGCCTCAGCTTGCGGGATATGGTCCGGGCCCTGACCGCCGCCCTGGAGGTGACGGCGGCGCAGCCGTCTGCCGAGGCCTCAAAATAAAACCGAGCGGTACCTTTGGTACCGCTCGGTTTGTCTTATGGGGGATATTACGCGTCGAACACGCCCATGATGACGATGCCGATGACCACCAGCAAAATCATGCCGTAGTGCTTCCAGGAGAGCTTCTCCTTGAGAATGATCCGGCTCCACAGCACGGAGGCGGCGCAGTAGGCGGAGATGATGGGGGCGGCCAGGGCCACATGCTCCTGGTCGGCGATGGCGTAGATGTAGGCGAACTGGCCGGCGGTCTCGAAGATGGCGCCGGTGTACTTGGGGGCCTCCGCCCTGGGCAGGAGGCGCTGCTTCTTCACCAGGACCACGTAGATGAAGCACACCGCGCCCGCCAGCAGGAAGGTCAGCTCATAGGCCACGTTGGCGCTGTCCTCGTTGAGGGTCTCCAGCACCCGGCTGTCGGCGAAGGTGCCCAGGGCGTCCAGCAGGCAGTACATCACCGGCAGGGCCAAAGCCAGCCAACTCTTGGCGTACTTGTAGTTGGAGGCCTCCTGACGGGCGGCCCGGAGGCCCTCGTCCTCATGGGCCTCCACCACGCCCAGTCCGATCACGCCCACGCACACCAGGGCCACCGCCACCAGCTGGGCGGGGTGGATGCTGCCGATGCCGTCGGTGGCGAGACACAGCACCGCCACAAGGGCGCCGGAGGAGTTGCAGATGGGGGAGGAGATGGAAAGCTCGATGTAGCGCAGGCCGATGTAGCCCAGGGTCATGGAGCCGATGTACAGAAGGGACACCGGCAGGTAGGTCAGAAGGATGCTGAAGTTGATCTCCGTGCCGCCCACAAAGACCTCATAGGCGGCGTGCAGGCCCATGACCACGCCAACGGCCATGACCATCTTCAGGTGGCTGTACTTGTCCTTGGGGTCCCGGCAGCCGATCTTGGAAAACAGATCGGAGCCGCTCCAGCACAGCAGGGTGATCAGCGCAAGCCAAAACCACATAATGTATGATTCTCCTTATCGTGTAGGTGTATGGTATCGTTTCTCCTCAAACCAACCGTACACCACCCGGAGGCGGCCTGCGCCGAAAGTAGCGATTCGGCATAGATGTTCTCACGTTACGTTCTCACTCACACACAGATTTACACACATCCCCAAAACGGGAAGAAATGTGCTTACAGGGAGACGAGCCCCGCATCCGCCATCTTCTGCAGGGACATGAGGATGCCCAGCTTGGCGTGCTGCCAGGTGAGACCCCCCTGGAAGTAGACGGCGTAGGGGGGACGGATGGGGCCGTCGGCGCTCAGCTCGATGCTGCTGCCCTGGACGAAGGCTCCCGCCGCCATGATGACGGGGTCGTCGTAGCCGGGCATGTCCCAGGGCTCCGGGGTGGCGAAGCTGTCCACCGGGGCCGCAGCCTGGATGCCCTTGCAGAAGGCCACCATGACCTCCCGGCTGCCCAGCTCCACCGCCTGGATGATATCGCTGCGGACGGCGCCGGCGGAGGGCACGCACCGGAAGCCCAGCTTCTCGTAGAGGTGGGCGGCGAAGATGGCGCCCTTCAGGGCCCCGGCAGTGACGGTGGGGGCCAGGAAGAAGCCCTGGTAGAAGGCGGGGAGGATGCCAAGGTTTGCGCCCACCTCCTGGCCCAGGCCCGGGGCGGAGAGGCGGTAGGCGCAGCGGTCCACGCAGGCCCTGGTGCCGCAGATGTAGCCGCCGATAGGGGCGAGGCCGCCGCCGGGGTTCTTGATGAGGCTGCCCACCACCATGTCGGCCCCCACGTCGGAGGGCTCGATAGTCTCCACGAACTCGCCGTAGCAGTTGTCCACCATGCAGATCACGTCCGGCTTCACGGACTTGCAGAAGGCGATCAGCTCCCCGATCTGGGCCACCGTAAAGGAGGGGCGGGTGGCGTAGCCCTTGCTGCGCTGGATGGTGATGAGCTTCGTTTTGGGTGTGATGGCGGTGCGGATGGCGTCGTAGTCGAAGGAGCCGTCCTCCTTCAGATCCGCCTGCCGGTAGGCGACGCCGTACTCCGCCAGGGAGCAGGGGGAGGGGCGGATGCCGATGACCTCCTGGAGGGTGTCGTAGGGCAGGCCCACGGGGCTGAGGAGCTCGTCCCCGGGGAGGAGGTTGGCGCTGAGGGCCACCGTCAGGGCGTGGGTGCCGCAGGTGATCTGGGGCCGGACCAGGGCCGCCTCGGTGTGGAACACCTGGGCGTAGACCCGCTCCAGCCGCTCCCGGCCGTCGTCGTTATAGCCGTAGCCGGTGGTGGCGGCGAAGTGGTTGGCGCCGATGCGGCAGTCCTGCATGGCCGCGAGGACCTTGGCCTGGTTGTACTCCGCCACCGCGTCGATCTCCTGAAACCGCTCCCGGAGTCCGGCGGTGATCTCCTCACCCAGGGCCCAGACCTTCTCGCTGAGCCCCAGCTGCCGGTATATCGAAAAGAGATCCATAAATGCCTCCGTTGTGTAAAAATTGCCTGTGAAAGTCTACCATGGATGGGCAAAAAATGCAAGGGAAACTTCTCCGGCCTGTCCATATTGTGTGAACGATCTGTAAATATACAAAAATTTTTGCATATTCCCTTGAATATTCAGGAAAGCCGTGTTATACTATGCTCGCTAGACGACGGCGCAGTATCCTAGTCAGATCTGCCGCTTCTGAAGAAGGGCCTAAAAATCCTTTTAAGGGCACAACTGTGA
>CALWYI010000004.1 GCA_944385715.1 uncultured Oscillospiraceae bacterium
CGGCGCTCCTGCCGGGCATGGGGCCCTCCCAGGCGGCCCCGGCGGCAAAGACCTCCTTTACCAGGTCCACGGCCTCGGCGTCGGTGAGCTTCCCACTGTCGAAGAGGAAGTAGAAGCCGGTCTGGCAGCCCATGGGGCCAAAGTAGATCACCGCGTCCTTGGCGGCGCTGTTCCGCAGCAGGGTGGCGATGACGTGCTCCACCGAGTGCATCTCGGCATTGGTCAGCAGGTCCCCGGTGTTGGGCTTTTTGAAGCGAAGGTCAAAGGTAGTGATCGCCCCGTCCCGGCGGGAGAGATACATCCCGGGCAGAAGCTTGGTGTGGTCCACCTGAAAACTGGCAATGCGATCCATATGTGATATTCCTCCTTTATTGATGCAGCGACAGATGCGGGGGCTTCCCGCCCCCGTGCCCCGGGTCCCTTTTCCGCCGTCGGAAAAGGGACCAAAAGGGCGCTCAGGGGGATGCCTCCCCCTGAGGACCCCCGAATTTTTATGTTATTATGCCGTCGGGGCCGCGCGGCGTCTCTTTAGGTGCCTGCCGCGGCGCGGGGCGGGCGCTGCCTCTGACGGGGAGGCGGGCCCTGGGGCCTCCACCGCTACTGAGGACGTATGTAAGCCGGGGTGCCTGCGGGAATGTTGGCGCTTAGGGGGGAAAGGTCCTTCTTTTCGCCCCATAAGCGAAACGGAGTTTCGCGCAAAAAGTTTCTTTTGCTCCTTTTCTTTTCAAAGAAAAGGAGGGGAAAGCCTCCGTCAGAGGCCGCCGCCGTCCCGGAGGAACCGGGCCAGGGGGAGGACCAGGGTGTTGAGGCGCGCCATGGCCTGGCCAAAGTTGAAATACTCGTCGGGGCTGTTCTCCATACAAAGGTGGTCAGACACAGACTTCACCGCGGAGAAAGGAACGCCGCAGCGCACGCACACCTGGGCGATGGCGCCGCCCTCCATCTCGCAGAGGGTAGGGGAGAAGGTTTGCGCTACCCAGTCCGCCCGCTCTCCCCGGACCAGAAAAGCGTCGCCGGTGGCCACATCCCCGGTGACGCAGGGAGTTCCCTGTCGCTCCAGAAAAGCGGCGACTTTTTCAGGGGCGGCGGTGGGAAAGTGGATGGTATTCACCGTGGATACGAGGCCCACAGGATCCCCTACGGGAGAGGTATCCACATCGTGCTGGAGGAACCGCTCCGCCACCACCACGGTACCCAGAGGCAGGTCCCGGAAGGTCCCCGCCACCCCGGCGTTGACGATCCAATCCGGCTGGCAGCGGTCGATGCACAGCTGCGCCGCCATGGCGGCGTTCACTTTTCCCACGCCGCCGGCGTAAGCGATGATGTCCCTCTCGATCTCATAAAACGGTACGCCATGCACTGTCTCCAGCAGCTTTGCGCCGGTGGCGGCCAGCAGGCTTTCGATCTCTCCCGGCATGGCGTAGGAAAGGGCGATCTTCATAGGGTCCCCTCCTGTTTTCTTACAATTTTCTACCAGTATACCACAATCGACAGGTGTGGTAAAGGTTTAAGATTTATTGAAAAACAATAAAAATATATTGACAAACAAGAATACCGCGGTATAATAAAGCCACCAAACAAGGAGGGAACGAGAGATGAAACGAGTGGCTCTGATCCGTACGCTCAAGGGCGTGGTGATTTTTCTGGCGGCGCTGGCGGTGATTTTTTATGGCTTTGTGTTTCCACAATTGATCCGGGATATGGGGGCGGTGGAGTTTACCTGGCTGGTGGGACCGGCCACCGTGGCGGTGAGCCTGAGCGCTATCCCCATCGCCATCGCCCTGGCGCTGTTCTGGCGGATCTGCACGGAGATCGGAAGAGACAACTCCTTCTGCCACAAAAACGCCTGGCGGCTCAGCGGCATCGGCTTCTGCGCCCTGGCGGACACCGCCTACTGCGTGGTGGGGACGGTGACCATCTTTGTGATCACCGGCGGCCATCCGGGGGTGCTCCTGGTTGCTGCGGCGGCTATCCTGATTGGCCTGGCTATCGCACTGGCGGCATTTCTTCTCAGCCACTTGGTGCTGAAAGCCGCTGAGATGAAGGATGAAAATGACCTGACCATCTGAAAGAAAGGAGGAGAGGACATGCCCATCGTGGTGAATCTGGACGTGATGCTGGCCAAGCGAAAGATGTCTTTGAGCCAATTGTCGGAGCAGGTGGATGTGACGCTGGCCAATCTCTCCATCCTGAAGACCAACAAGGCTCGTGCGGTGCGCTTTTCCACCCTGGAGGCCATCTGCCGGGCTTTGGACTGCCAGCCTGGGGACATCCTGGAGTACCTGCCGGAGGAATGCCATGAGGAGAAGTAAGTTGTTTATCAGCGCGGCGCTGCTGGCGGCGGTGCTCGCCGGCTGCGCCCTGTTTCCGGACGATGCCGGGACCATCGCCATTAACTGGGGGCTCCAGCTGCCGGGCGGGTACATGGTGGCCTATGAGACGGACACCGGGGCCAGCTTCGGCGGCGACGGTCTGCGGTGCCACGTGTTCGTGTGGCAGGACGGCGGCGCTCTGGAGGACCTGCTGCCCTGGTCGGAGGATGATGAAGAAGGAATTGCCCTGGCGGAAGAAATGCTGGCAAAGCTGAACGTGCCGGAGGAGGGCAGGCCGGACCTCACCGCCTGCCTGAGCTGGCACGGCAATCTCCGGGAGGAGGACCCACGGGACCAGCTGGTGATTCTGTATCTCCCCGAGAGCGCCTGCCTGTGGGTGCTGGAATTCTTTGTATAGCAGGAGGAAAGCTATGAGTAAACGGAGACGGTGGATCCTAGGCCGTCTGGCGGCGGCCTTAGTGGTGCTGCTGGCCTGGGGAGCCTGGTGGCTCCACGGGGGGCCCCGGCTGTGGACCCAGCGGCAGCTGGCGGCCCACCGGACGGCCTTTGCCGAGACAGCGGAGACGGCGCTGGCGGGGGAACCCTGGAAGAACGTCCCCGGCGTCAGGAATGTGAATGTCTGGCCCAAAGAGGGGACGGAGGACGTGGAGCTGGCAGACTTCACCACGGGGGGCTGGGGCCTGGGCGCCTCCACCCGTTACTGGGGGATTTACTATGCCACAGACGGCGGGCCCGCCGGGTTCCAGGGGACGGATATGGAACTGACGGAGGACGCCCCCGGCCAGTTCTCCTGGCAGGAGCCGGACGGCGACAATTCCTATCAGACCTGGGAGCTGGCCGACGGCTGGTACGGCTATCTCATGGAGTTTTAGCAAAAGAGGAGTCCGGCACATATGTGCCGGACTCCTCTTTTGTCGTTGGAACAAGCGACCCGCGGGGCGCCGCCCCGCACCCCGCAAACCTTTGAAAAGGTTTGATCCAAACTCTGTCCGGGCAAACTGTAGTTTGCCCGGGAATCAATTTGATTAATTCTGTCAACCAGGATAAGCGAAACGCAGTTTCGCGCAAAACGTTTTCTTTTGCCCACTTTTCTTTTTTAAAAGAAAAGTGGGGAAGGGGCGTTACCGCGGCTCCAGAGCGGAGTGGAGCTTGTCGGTGATGGCGCCCTGGAAGAGGGAGGTGGAGTGGCCGTGGAGGGTCTCCAGGCCGCCGGCGGCCATCCTGGGGTCGATCTGACCGCCCATGTAGAGGTCCATATCCAGGATGAACTTGACCTCCGGGTCCTGGGGGGCGTTGGGCACGTTCTTCTTCACCAGGCCGGGGCCGGCGTGGATCTTGGCCTTGCAGGTGCTGTCCAGGCTCAGCTCCACGTCCACGGAGCACTTCTGGGTCCGGCTCTCGTCCACGTCCTCCTCCGCCAGGACGCCCAGGTAGGGCGCTGCCATCAGCTCCCGCCAGGGATCTCCCTCCAGGTCCAAGGCCTTCCGGGAGAAGATGTTCACATATCGCAGGCCGATGCGCTCAAAGAAGGAGGGCTGGTAGATGCGGATGAACTGTGCCAGAGGCAGGTCGAAGTGCTGGCCGAACTCCTCCCAGCCGGGGTAGGCCACGGTGGAGAGGGAGATGAAATTGCTGGTGAGATTCAGCTTCCACTTGCCGTCGGCGGAGATGAAGTTGTAGTTGGTGACGGGCTGGGCCTGCTCCAGCTTGGCGGCGGGGGTGCCCAGGCCGGTGATCTTGGGGGCGGGCTGCTCCTGCCGGGCGGCGTACCGGGGGAACATGGCGCGGATGGCGTCCTGGAAATCCGCCGGCTCCCTGGCGGAGATGGCCAGGATGGCGGGAAAGCGGAGCTGGCAGATGACCTCAGCCAGCTGGGCCCTGTCGTAGTGGACCCGGGGACTATCGGAATAGAGCATGAAAAGCCCTCCTTACAACCTTTTTTCCTATTGTATATCCTGGCACGGAAATTGTCAAATCCGCCGCCATGCCAAGCCGCCGCAAAGAAACCGCGGGGGCGCATTGACAAAACACAAAAACAATGTTACACTTGTAAACCAATGTGAAATGACGCGAGGGAAGGGAGGAGAAATATGGTTTTTTCATCCGCGGAATTTTTGTTTCTCTTTTTGCCCTGTACGCTGCTTCTCTATTATAACCCCTTCTTCCGGGGCAGACGATTCCGTAATGTGCTGCTGCTGCTGGTATCCATCTTCTTCTACGCCTGGGGGGAGGAGGTGTATGTCCTGCTGCTGCTGGTCTCCATCGCCGCCAACTGGTGGCTGGGGCTGCGGGTGGGGCCGGACAGAAAACACCGGCGGGCCTTCCTGACGGCGGCGGTGATCCTCAATCTGGCGGGACTGTTCGTCTTCAAGTACCTGGGGTTCGTCTGCGAGAACCTGGGGGCTCTGGGGCTGCCCCTGCCGGAGGTGCGGCTGGCCCTGCCCATCGGCATCTCCTTCTACACCTTCCAGGCTATGAGCTATGTCATCGACGTCTACCGGGGGAAGTCCCCCGCCCAGCGCAGCGTCCTGGACGTGGGGCTGTACGTGTCCTTCTTCCCCCAGCTCATCGCCGGTCCCATCGTCCGCTACGAGACCATCGCCGCGGAGATTCACGGCCGGCAGGAGACCTGGGAGGACTTCTGCGCGGGGGTGCCTCGGTTCGTCCAGGGCCTGGGCAAGAAGGTGATCCTGGCCAACAGCATGGCCATCATCGCCGACGCGGCCTTCGACGAGCTGGCGGCGCTGTCGGTGCCCATGGCCTGGCTGGGTGCGGTGGCCTACGCTCTGCAGATCTACTTCGACTTCTCCGGCTACAGCGACATGGCCATCGGCCTGGGCCGGATGTTCGGCTTCCACTTCCTGGAGAACTTCAACCAGCCCTATCTGGCGGCGTCCATCACCGACTTCTGGCGGCGCTGGCACATCTCCCTGTCCACCTGGTTCCGGGACTATGTGTACATTCCCCTGGGGGGCAATCGGGTAAGTTCCCGGCGGCACCTGCTCAATCTGCTGGCGGTGTGGCTCCTCACCGGCGTGTGGCACGGGGCGGACTGGGCCTTCATCCTCTGGGGGCTGGGGTATTTCCTGCTGCTGATGGCGGAGAAGTACGGCCGCATCGACCGGAAGCTGGGCTTCCTCCGCCGGCCCTGGACCCTCTTCTGGGTGCTGATGCTGTGGGTGCTGTTCCGGGCGGAGGACCTGGGACGGGCGGGGGCCTACTACGCCGCTCTGTTCACCGGCGGCCGGGGGGACATGGCGGACTTTATCTACTACTTCTCCAACATGCGGGTCTACCTGCTGGCGGCGGTGGTGTGCTGTCTGCCGTTGGGACGGCTGTGGAAAAAGATCCCGGAGCTCTGGCGGGAGCGCCTGGAGTCCCTGGGGACGGTGGCCCTGCTGGCGGTGCTGGTGACCTATGTAGTGGGCAGCACCTACAACCCCTTCATCTACTTCAACTTCTGAGAGGAGGCGCGCCATGAGACGGACAAGGACCTTCACGGCGGTGTGCTTCCTGGTGATATTGGGGACGTGCCTCCTGGCGGTGCTGGCCGGGGCGGCGGGGGTGGCCCTGGGGTGGAAGGCGCCGGTGGCGCTGCGCTTCTACCGGGGGGAGCTGACCTACGCCGGGGTGGTGGAGTGGTGCAAGGACACCTGCCGGGCCTTCTGCACCACGGAGCTGCCGGGCCGGGAGAAGCTGATGGAGGCCAACGCCGCCCTGAACAGGGCGGCGGGAAAGTGGATCTTCGAGAACACGGAGCCGGAGGTGGTCCGGCTGGAGAACGGCTACCTGGAGAGCGCCGGGAACTTCTTCTACTACCTCACCCGGCCCGACGAGACCGTGGCGGAGTTTTCCCGCTGGGTGGAGGAGACCCTGGGCTGTCCCTACCTCTACATCCAGGCCCCCGCCAAGCTCTGCGCCCTGGACCAGGAGGAGCAGCTGCCCCTGCCGGAGATGACCAACGCCAACGACCAGTCGGACTGGCTGCTGGAGCACCTTACAGAACTGGGGGTGGATACCCTGGATCTGCGGGAGCGCCTTCACGCCGACGGCCTGGACCACTACGGCTGCTTCTATGTGACGGACCACCACTGGACCATGGACGCGGGGCTGTGGGCCGCCGGGGTCATGGCGGAGGAGCTGGAGGACCGCTACAGCCTCGCCATGGACCTGTCGCCCCTGGACCCGGAACAGTATGACCGCCGGGTGTGGGAGGACGCCTTTCTGGGCTCCCAGGGCCGGAAGGTCACCCTGGGCTACGCCCAGCCTGAGGACTTCATCCTGCCGGTGCCCGCCTTTGCAACGGACCTGCGCCTGACGGTGCCCCCCTGGGGCAGCGACTTCTCCGGCGGGTTTGAGATCCTCTACAACGAGAGCGCCATCCCCTCGCCGGACTACTACCGCAGCAACAGCTACGGCGCGGTGCTCATGGGGGACTGCCCCTACCTGGCGGTGGAGAACCGGGACCATCCGGAGGGCCCTGTGGTGGCCATCCTGCGGGAGTCCTTCGCCATCGCGCCGGGGCCCTACCTGTCCCTTGCGGCGGGGGAGGTCCACTTCATCGACGCCCGGTACTATGATGGCAGCGTGAAGGACCTGCTGGCGGAGATCCAGCCGGATATCGTGCTCTCCCTGCTGAATACTCAGTGCCAGGTGGACGGCTACTTCGGCCTGGTCCGCTGAGAGGATAAAAAGGGAGGTCCGCATCCGTTGGATGCGGACCTCCCTTTTGCGGCGGTACGCTTACTTCTCCTCCACGGAGAGGATGCCCATGGGGCAGGCCTTGGCGCAGATGCCGCAGGCGATGCACTTGCTGGCCTTGCCCACCTCGGGGGCGAGGACCATCACATGCATGGGGCAGGCCTCCACGCACTTGCCGCAGCCCACGCACTTCTTCTTGTCGATCATGTACACGCCCTTGGCGTTCTGGCTGATGGCCTCCTCGGGGCAGACCCGGGCGCACTTGCCGCACATGATGCAGCTCATGACCTTGGGCCCGCCGTCGGGCTTGGCGGTGATGCGGATGCAGCTGAGATCGGGGTCAAATTTCTTGTAAAAGGCTTCGGAGCAGGCCCGCACGCAGGAGAGACAGGCCTTGCAGGGATACTCTTTGCTGACCACAAGCTTTTTCATAAAAGGAAAGCCTCCCATATTTGAATTGTTCCGACCTTATCCTAGCAGAAAGATTGTTATTTTGCAAACAATATTTTTGCCCCGGGGAAAATTTGTGGGACCGTTGCCCGCCGGGCGGCGCTCCGATCCCCGCCCGGGGCTTGTTTTTCCCCGGCGGCGCTGGTATAATGGCCGGGAAGCCCCCTCCGGGGGACGTAAAATTCACGGGAGAGAGGAGCTGACCGCCATGTGCCGGGAGGATCATATGCAGCAGGAGGAGCTGAGCCACGAGGAGATGCACCAGCGCGGCGTCCCCCACGAGCACAGCCACGGCCACGTCCACAGCCACCAGCACACCCGGGCGGTGGTCAACCGCCTGGCCCGGGCCATCGGCCACCTGGAGCGGGTGAAGGCCATGGTGGAGGAGGGGCGGGACTGCTCCGAGGTGCTCATCCAGCTGGCGGCGGTCCGCAGCGCCCTGAACAACACCGGCAAGGTGATTCTGAAGGACCACCTGGAGCACTGCATCGTGGAGGCCGTGGAGAACCACGACCACACCACCATCGAGGAGCTCAACCGGGCCATCGAGCAGTTCGTCAAGTGAGAAATCTCAGACCGGAAGTGCGGGGATGCCGCACCCCTTGACGGCCGGTATTGTGCAATTGTACAAAAATTGACAGGCCATCTGGCGCAAGGGTAAAAATCCCCCGGAGGGGGGATTTTTACCCTTGCTTTTTTTGCGTTTTTTTGTTACAATAATCAGAGCGCATTGTTAAAATTGTAACGATACGTATTCAAGAGAAAATTCCCGAGAGAAAGGAGCAAAGAAAACACAGCCTCTGTGTTTTCCCCATTCCGACCATGAAACTGATCACTGTCGAGCAAATGGAAGCCGCTACCGAAAGACTGCTGGAAACCGGCCGTCAGGTGGGAGCCGACTCCTGGCAGCAGCGCGTCAAGAACCAGACGCCTCACTGCAAGTTCGGCGAGGAGGGAACCTGCTGCCGTATCTGCACCATGGGTCCCTGCCGCATCACCCCCAAGTCCCCCAGAGGCATCTGCGGCTGCGACGTCCATGGCATCGTGGCCCGCAACTATCTGCGCTTCACCGCCGGCGGCTCCGCCACCCACTCCGATCACGGCCGTGAGATCTGCCACACCCTCTACCAGACCCGCGAGGGCGGCAACTACACCGTGAAGGACCCCGAGAAGCTCAAGCGCATCGCCCATGAGTGGGGCGTGGAGACCGAGGGTAAGGACATCTATGACCTGGCCCATGAGATCGCCGAGATGGCCCTCATGGAGTACGGCAAGCCCTTTGGTACCCAGCGTTTCCTCAGCCGCGCTCCCGAGCATACCCAGAAGCTCTGGCACGATGCCGGCATCGAGCCCCGGGCTATCGACCGCGAGGTGTCCCAGTCCCTGCACATGACCCATATGGGCTGCTCCTCCCTGCCGGAGGCTCTCATCCGTCAGTCCCTGCGCAGCGGCCTGAGCGACGGCTGGGGCGGCTCCATGTGCGGCACCGAATTCTCCGACGTCATGTTCGGCACCCCCAAGCCGGTGGACACCACTGCCAACCTGGGCGTCATGGAGAAGGACATGGTCAACATCGTGGTCCACGGCCACGACCCCTCCCTCTCCGAGATGATCGTCCACTACGCCCAGGACCCCGAGATGATCGCTCTGGCCAAGGAGCAGGGCGCCAAGGGTATCAACATCTGCGGCGTGTGCTGCACCGCCAACGAGGTGGCCATGCGCCACGGCATCCCCATGGCCGGCAACTTCCTCCAGCAGGAGAACGTGGTCCTCACCGGCGCCTGCGAGGCCATCGTGGTGGACGTCCAGTGCATCTTCCCCGCCCTGGGGCCCCTCTCCAAGTGCTTCCACACCAAGTTCATCACCACCTCCCCCATTGCCCGGATGCCGGACTCCGACTTCGTGGAGTTCCACGCTGAGAACGCCGGCGAGAACGCCAAGGCTATCGTGAAGCTGGCGGTGGAGAACTTCAAGAACCGCAACCAGGATCTGGTGTACATCCCCGAGATGAAGACCAACGCCACCGTTGGCTACTCCCTGGAGGCTATCAAGAAGTGCCTGGACGGCGTCACCAACTCCCAGGTGGACGTCACCGGCACCACCAAGCCCCTGGTGGAGTGCGTGAAGTCCGGCGTGCTCCGGGGCGCTGTGGCCATGGTGGGCTGCAACAACCCCAAGGTCCGTCCCGACACCGCCCACATCGAGCTGATGAAGAAGCTCATTGCCAACGACATTATCGTGGTGGTGTCCGGCTGCTCCGCCCAGGCCGCGGCCAAGGCCGGCCTTCTCAGCAAGGAGGCCAAGGAGTTCTGCGGCGACGGCCTCAAGCGCGTGTGTGAGCTGGTGGACATTCCCCCCATCCTCCACATGGGCTCCTGCGTGGATATCTCCCGCATGATGGTCCTGGCCGCCGACGTGGCCAAGGATTCCGGCTGGAACATCTCCCAGATCCCCTTGGTGGGCTGCGCCCCCGAGTGGATGAGCGAGAAGGCTGTGTCCATCGGCAACTACGTGGTGGCCACCGGTATCGATACCTACCTGGGTGTGGATCCCTACACCAAGGGCTCCACCGAGGTCACGGAGCTGCTCCAGGGCGAGCACGGCATCAAGGACTGGGTGGAGGCCAACTTCACCGTGGAGCTGGATATTGAAAAGCTGGGCGACAAGATGATCGAAGCCATCGAGGCCAAGCGCGTTGCCCTCGGCATCTGATACAAACCGTTTCCGGCCTGTGCCGGAGTCCCTGCCCGCACGAGGACGTGCGGATCGCAACAGCCATTTTGCCTGAGCCATACGAAAGAAGGATTTCCGACCATGAAAGTTGCCATCACCGGCAAAGGCGGGGTGGGCAAGACCACCTTTGCCGCCACGCTGTGCCGGCTGTACGCCGCGGAGGGCCGCACGGTCCTGGCCGCGGATGTGGACCCCGACGCCAACCTGGGCCTGGCCCTGGGCTTCTCCGAGGAGGAGGTCAACGCCATCGTGCCCATCTCCAAGATGCGCAAGCTGGTGGAGGAGCGCACCGGGGCCAACGCCGCCAACAAGTTCTTCAAGCTCAACCCCCAGGTCAGCGATATCCCCGACACCTACGCCAAGGAGATCAACGGCGTGAAGCTGCTGGTTATGGGCACCGTGGAGACCGGCGGCAGCGGCTGCGTCTGTCCCGAGCACGTGATGCTCAAGGCCATCCTGTCCTCCCTGGTGTTCCGGAAGGACGACGTGGTGGTCATGGACATGGAGGCGGGCCTGGAGCACCTGGGCCGCGGCACCGCCAGCATGATGGACCAGTTCGTGGTGGTCATCGAGCCCGGCGCCCGCAGCATCCAGACCTACGGCAAGGTCAAGGAGCTGGCGGCGGACCTGGGGATCACCCGGGTCCGGGTGGTGGCCAACAAGGTCCGGGGCCCCGAGGATGAGGAATTCATCCGGGCGCGGATCCCGGAGGAGGACCTGCTGGGGTTCATCCACTACAGCGCCGAGGTCATCGACGCCGACCGCAACGGCAAGTCCCCCTATGACTTCAGCCCCGCGGCGGTGGAGGAGATCCGTGCCATCAAGGCGAAAATGGACGCTGAAAAATAAATATTTGTGCTGAGAGCAATCGTAAGGAGTGATACGTCAAATGAAGACATTGTTCGAGAGAGTTTTCGCCGGCAACGACGAAATGTACGCTCTTGCGGTCAAGGCCGTTGACGAGGCCGTGGCCAAGCTGGGGCCCGACGCCCCCGCTACCTTTGGCGATACCGCCTACAGCCTGCCCTGCCTCTACGCCATGACCGGCAGGAAGGTGGCCACCGTGGGCGAGGCCAAGGAGGCCCTGGAGACCACCATCAAGGACTTCATGACCCGCAACAACCGCACCAAGGATATCTTCACCTCCGGCGTGGCCACCGCCCTGTCCGCCGAGATGATCGAGCTGATGAAGTGGGCCACTCACGGCGGCTGCCCCTATGAGGACCCCGTCATGGGCCACTTCACCGACGCCCAGGTCCGTGAGCTGGGCGTGCCCCTGGTGACCCGGGATATCCCCGGCGTGGCCGTCATCATCGGCGCCGCCCCCACCGCTGAGGAGGGCGTGGAGCTGGTGAAGGAGTACCAGTCCCAGGGTATCTTCGTCACCCTGGTGGGCGGCATCATCGACCAGTGCATCGAGAAGGGCGTGAAGCTGGGCTTCAACGTCCGCTGCGTGGCCCTGGGCCGTGAGCTCAGCAGCGTGGCCCACGTGGTTTCCGTGGCCCTCCGCGCCGCCATCATCTTCGGCAGCACCGAGCCCGGCAACTACGACGCCATGTGGCGCTACACCATGGACCGCGTCTTTGCCTTCGTCAACGCCTACGCCCCCGTGGACGACATGACCGTGGCCTGCGGCGCCGGCGCCATTCAGCTGGGCTTCCCGGTCGTCACCAACGACACCGAGGAGAACAACATGTTCCGGGTGCCCAAGAGCCTCATCATCCAGGAGGACACCAGCAAGTTCAACGCCACCTCCCTGGAGGCCCGGGACATCAAGATCAAGATCACCAAGATCGACATCCCCGTGGCCTTCTCCTCCGCCTTCGAGGGCGAGATCATCCGCCGGGGCGACATGCAGGTGGAGTTCGACGGCTCCCGTGTGGACGCCCTGGAGCTGGTGCGCAGCAAGGAGCTGGGCGAGATCGAGGACCACAAGTTCACCCTCATCGGGCCGGACCTGGACGCCTTCGCCGTGGGCTCCAAGAACGCCGTCTGCTTCATCGCCGACGTGGCCGGCAAGAACATGAGCTCCGATTTCGAGTCTGTGTTCGAGCGCAAGTTCCACGCCTACGTCAACTGCATGGAGGGCGTCATGCACACCGGCCAGCGGGATATGATCCGCATCCGCGTCAGCAAGGCCGCATTTGAGGCGGGCCTGCGGCTGAAGGACTTCGCCGAGGTCCTCTACGCCAAGCTCAAGAGCGACTATGACGCGGTTATCGACAAGTGCCAGATCACCATCATCACCGATCCCGAGGAGTGCAGGAAGTTCCGCCACGAGGTGGCCATCCCCGCCTACGACAAGCGTGACGAGCGCCTCCAGAGCCTCACCGACGAGAACGTGGATCAGTTCTACACCTGCATCATGTGCCAGTCCTTCTCCCCCAGCCACGTGTGCATCGTCACCCCGGAGCGTCTGGGCCTGTGCGGCGCCGTGAGCTGGCTGGACGCCAAGGCCACCAACGAGCTGGACCCCTCCGGCCCCTGCCAGGTGGTGCCCAAGGCCCACGTCATCGACGAGAATGTGGGCCGCTGGGAGGAGGTCAACGAGGCGGTCAACAAGTACAGCCAGGGCGCCCTGGAGTCCGTCACCCTGTACTCCATCATGGAGGACCCCATGACCTCCTGCGGCTGCTTCGAGTGCATCTGCGGCATCGAGCCCTTCTCCAACGGCGTGGTCATCGTCAACCGTGAGCACGCGGGCATGACCCCCCTGGGCATGACCTTCTCCGAGATGGCCTCCATGACCGGCGGCGGCGTGCAGACCCCCGGCTTCATGGGCCACGGCAAGCACTTCATCGCCTCCAAGAAGTTCATGAAGGCCGAGGGCGGCCTGGGCCGCATCGTCTGGATGCCCAAGGCCCTGAAGGAGCAGGTGGCGGAGCGGGTGAACCAGTCCGCCAAGGAGCTCTACGGCATCGACAACTTCTGCGACATGGTGGGCGACGAGACCATCGCCGAGGACCCTGAGACCTTGATGGCCTTCCTCAGCGAGAAGGGCCACCCCGCCCTGAGCATGGACCCCCTGATGTAAGGACAAACGCTTCTTTCTCTTGAATAAAGGAAGGCCGCTCTCCCGGAAGGGAGGGCGGCCTTCGCGCTGTTTATCGGCGGTGAAAGGTTGTAGTGTACAGGGATAACCGGCTGGAATGGGCGGTTTTCGTCAAAATTTGTCTTGCAATGGCCGCCGGGGCATGCTATGATGGTAACACTATTTTGGTGTGTGTGGTGTGTACAATGGTTTATACGATTACAACGAATCCCTCTCTGGACTATACCGTGGAGGCGGACCTGATCCCCGGTCAGGTCAACCGCACCAGGAGCGAGGTCATCTACCCAGGCGGCAAGGGGATCAATGTCTCCCTCTTTCTCCAGCGGCTGGGGATGGAGACCCTGGCCCTGGGCTTTGCCGCCGGCCGTATCGGCCAGGCGATCCGGGACCTGCTGGACGATCTGGGCTGCCCCCATGAGCTGATGGAGCTCTCCGGCGGCGGCCAGAGCCGGATCAATGTAAAGTTCAAGGGCACCCCGGAGACGGCGGTGAACGGCCGCGGTCCCGCCCTCCAGGAGGCGGACATGGAGCGGCTGCTGCGGCGGCTGGAGGACGCGAGCCCCGAGGACTGCGTGGTGATCTCCGGCTGGGCCCAGAGTATCCCCTTCTATGTGTCCATCCTCCGCCGGGCGGTGGAGAAGGGCTGTGTGACGGTGCTGGACTGCACCGGCGAGGCCCTGTGGCAGTGCCTGCCCTGCCGCCCCTTCCTGGTCAAGCCCAATCTCTCGGAGCTGGGGAGCCTCTTCGGCGTGGACGACCTGGAATATGAGGAGGGCGTGGAGCTGGCCCACCAGCTCCAGGTGGAGGGCGCCCGGAACGTGGTGGTGACCATGGGCGGCCAGGGCGCGTTTTTGCTGACAGAGGATGGTCAGCTGTACCTGGCCAACGCCTGCTGCGGCCAGGTGCGCAATACCGTGGGCGCCGGGGACTCCCTGGTGGCGGGCTTCCTCACCGGCCTCAAGCAGACGGAGGACTTCGGCAGGGCCCTGCAGCTGGGGGTGGCCGCCGGCTGTGCCACCGCCTTCAACGACTGGCTGGGGACCCGGGAGGAGACCATGGCCCTGCTGGATCATATCCATGTAGAGAAAGTGCCCTTCTGACAAAAAGCCCATAGGGCAGATCCCGTGAAAGAATATGAGAACCGCGCGCCGCTTTTGCGGCGCGCGGTTTTTGCGCGTTTTACAGGGAGAGCCGTTCCTTTACAGCTTCCACACCGCCTGGTTGGTGGAGGACACCGCCAGGGCCCCGGCGCTGAGTGCCTCCATTACGTCGCTCTTGTCCATGACGAGACCGCCGCAGATCAGGGGAATGGGGAGGCTGTCCGCCACCCGGGCGATGACCTTGGGCATGATCCCCGGCAGGATCTCCACCATATCCGGCTGGGCGGACATGGCGGCGGGCCGCACGTTCTCCAGGGAGAGGGAGTCAAAGACGAAGAAGCGCAGTATGGTGAAGAGTCCCAGCTCCCGGCCCCGCCGGATCAGATTGGGGCGGGTGGTGATGACGCCGTCGGCGTAGGCCACAGAGGAGACATAGTCCACCGCCACCTCCCTGGGGGCAAGGCCGGTGATGAGGTCCGTGTGGACCATGACCAGCTTCCCGGCCTGATGAAGCCGCTCCACCGTATCGGGGAGACCGCACACGTCGCCGTAGAGCAGGAATACCACCCGGTTGTCCCGGCTGAGGACCTGTTCCAGTCCCGTCTCGTTCTTGACGGCGGCGATGATGGGATTTTGCTCGATGCTGCTCAGAATGTGTCCGGCCATGGTCCGTCACTCCCTGGCCCAGTCGAAGGCCCGCTTGACCGCCCGCTGCCAGCCCTGGACTTTTTCGTCTCTCTGGGCGGGGGAGATGGAGGGCGTGAAGGTCCGGTCCACCGCCCAGTTGCGCCGGATGTCCTCCGTGCCGGACCAGTAATCCACCGCCAGGCCCGCCAGATAGGCCGCCCCCAGGGCGGTGGTCTCCACACAGACGGGGCGGTGGACGGTGGCCTGGAGGATGTCCGCCTGGAGCTGCATGAGGACGTTATTGGCGCTGGCCCCGCCGTCCACCTTCAGGGAGGTAAGGGCGATGCCGGCGTCCGCCTTCATGGCGGTGAGCACGTCGGAGACCTGATAGGCGATGGATTCCAGGGTGGCCCGGATGATGTGATTTTTGTTGACGCCCCGGGTGAGGCCCACGATGGCTCCCCGGGCGTACTGGTCCCAGTAGGGGGCCCCCAGGCCGGTGAAGGCGGGGACCACATAGCAGCCGTTGGTGTCGGGCACTTTGCTGGCGTGGTACTCGCTGTCGGCGGCGGACTCGATGAGGCGCATCTCGTCCCGGAGCCACTGGATGGCGGCCCCCGCCACGAAGATGGAGCCCTCCAGGGCGTAATTTACATGGCCGTCCAGGCCCCAGGCCACGGTGGTGACCAGGCCGTTTTGGGAGAATACCGGGGTCTCGCCGGTGTTCATCAGCAGGAAGCAGCCGGTGCCGTAGGTGTTTTTGGCCTGGCCGGGGGTAAAGCAGGCCTGGCCGAAAAGGGCGGCCTGCTGGTCACCGGCAGCCCCGGCGATGGGAATGGGCGCGCCGAAAAAGCTGGGGTCCGTGGCACCGTAAACGCAGCTGCTGGGCATGGGCGTGGGCAGGAGGGAGGCGGGGATGTCCAGCAGACGAAGGATATCCTCGTCCCAGGCCAGGGTGTTGATGTTGAAGAGCATGGTGCGGGAGGCGTTGGAGTAGTCGGTTACATGGACTTTTCCGCCGGTGAGCTTCCAGATGAGCCAGGTCTCCACGGTGCCGAAGAGCAGCTCTCCCCGCTGGGCCCGCTCCCGGGCGCCGGGGACGTTGTCCAGGATCCACTTGAGCTTGGGGCCGGAGAAGTAGGCGTCCACCACCAGCCCGGTCTTCCGGCGGATGGCGTCGGCATGGCCGGCGGCCTTGAGCTGATCGCAGTAGCCGCTGGTCCGGCGGCACTGCCAGACGATGGCGTTGCACACCGGCTCGCCGGTGGCCTTGTCCCAGACGATGGTGGTCTCCCGCTGGTTGGTGATGCCGATGGCGGCGATATCGGCGGCGGTAGCGCCGATCTTGCCCATGGCCTCCACCGCGACGCCCAGCTGGGTGGCCCAGATCTCATTGGCGTCGTGCTCCACCCAGCCGGGTTTGGGAAAGATCTGGGTAAATTCCTTCTGGGCCGCGCTGCGCACCTGCCCCTGCTGGTCAAAGAGGATGCAGCGGTTGCTGGTGGTCCCGGCGTCAAAGGACATGATGTATCTGGCCATAGTGGTATCGCTCCTTCACAGTATGTGGGGTAGTGAAAGTATCATAGCATAAAATCACCAGATAAGAAAGGGCCGTCGGAAGAAAAATTGGCGGTTTTGGCGAAGGCGGCATGGGGGCAGCGCCCTTTTTCCGGCATAGGGACAGCCATCGGCAACATAGGGTGGGAGGAAAGGGGGAGTACCATGGTCACAACGGCGCTGCTGCTGCTGAAAAGCAGCTTATTCTTGTCCCTGCACCTCTCCGGCAGTCTCAGCTCCTTTCCAAAGCCCCTCAGCGCGGAGGAGGAGCAGACTTACCTGGAGCGCTGGGCCCAGGGGGACCTGGAGGCGCGCAACGTCCTCATCGAGCGAAATATGCGGCTGGTGGCCCATATCATCAAGAAGTACTATACCCAGAGCGTGGATCAGGACGATCTCATCTCCATCGGCACCATCGGGCTCATCAAGGGCATCTCCAGCTACAAGCCGGAGAAGAATGTACGCCTTGCCACCTATGCCGCCCGGTGCATCGAAAATGAGATCCTCATGTTCTTCCGCAGTCAGAAGAAGCTCCAGGGGGAGGTGTCCCTCTCGGATACCCTGGAGACGGACAAGGACGGCAACAACCTCTTCCTGATGGATGTGGTGGGGGTGGAGGACACCATGCTGGACGATCTGGATACCCGGGAGAGCCATATCCGGGTCCGGCAGCTGGTGGATGAGTGCCTGACGGGCCGGGAGGCGGAGATCATCAAGAAGCGCTACGGCCTGGACAACCGCAAGCCCAGGACCCAGCGGGAGATCGCCGCCGACTACGGGATATCGCGGTCCTATGTATCGCGCATTGAAAAGCGGGCTCTCACCAAGCTGGAGGAGGCGCTCAACCGGGAAATGGGATAAGGAAAGGGCCTCCTGCATTTTGCGGGAGGCCCCAGTGTATCAAAGCCGCTGAGCCCAGGCGGGGCGCTTCTGGTCGGCCGGAATAAAGTCAAGCGGCGGCCTGCCGCTTCCGGCAGCCCAGAGCAGTGCGGCGGCTGGCGGTCGGGCGGGTCATCAGCCGGCGGCAGCAGAAGAAATAGGCGGGTACCAGGAACAGGTCCGCCAGCACCCAGGCGGCGGGGGAGGCGAAGCAGGCTGCGGTGAAGCCGAAAACGGGCACCAGGCAGCTCACGCCGCCCCGGGCGGCCATCTCCAGCACCCCGGCCAGAGTGGCCAGAGGGGAGAAGCCCATGCCCTGGATCATGAAACGGACGATGTTCACCAGGGACAGGGGGAAGAAAAACAGCACGCCGGTTATCAGGTATTGCCGGGCAAGGGGCAGGAGGTGGGCGCTCTCCGCGTCCAGAAACAGCATGTTGACAGGGTCCGCCAGGAAATACAGGGCCCCCAGGGCCACCACGGAATAGATGGCCCCTAGAATCACACAGGAGCGCAGCCCCTGGTGGAGCCGCTCCCACTTTGCGGCCCCCACGTTCTGCCCGCCGTAGGTGGCCATGGTGGAGCCCATGGCGTCAAAGGTGCAGCAGACGAACATGGACACCTTGCTGGCGGCGGTGACGGCGGTGACGTACATGGTGCCAAGGCCGTTGACGGCGGCCTGGATCATGACGCTGCCGATGGCGGTGATGGAGTACTGCAGCCCCATGGGCAGGCCCATCAGACAGAGATTGCCCATCCGACCCCAGTCCCAGCGCCAGTCCTCCCGCTCCATCTTCAGGATGGGGAAGCCCCGGCACATGCGGATGAGGCAGCCGGTCCCCGCCAGGAGCTGGGAGAGCACTGTGGCGAAAGCGGCGCCGAACACGTCCATATGGAAGGTGAGGATGAACACCACGTCCAGCACGATGTTCACCAGGGACGCCGCGATGAGCCAGATGACGGGGGTGCGGCTGTCCCCCATGGCCCGGAGGACGCCGGCGGCGAAGTTGTAGAGGAAGTAGGCCGGAAGCCCCGCGAAGATGGTGACGATATAGAGATAGGAGCGCTCATAGATGTCGGCGGGGGTGTTCATGGCGGTGAGGATGTCCCGGCAGAAGAGGACGGTGGCGGCGGTGAGGACCGCGCCGAAGAGGACGCACAGCCACGCGCCGCCGGCGACATACCGCCGCAGCTCCCGGTGGTCCCCCGCGCCGAACTGCTGGGCCACGGGGATGGCGAAGCCGCCGCAGACCCCGGCGCAGAAGCCCACCACCAGGAAGTTGATGGAGCCGGTGGCCCCCACGGAGGCCAGGGCCGCCCCGCCCAGGGTCTTGCCCACAATGGCGGTGTCCACCACGTTGTAGAGCTGCTGGAACAGATAGCCGAAGAGAAGGGGAATGCCGAAGCTGAGGATCAGCTTCATGGGGCTCCCCTTGGTCAGGTCCTTGATCATGGTAAAAGCCTCGATGTTCTTGAATTTGGAATCGAGATGATTATAGAGAGTTTTCCTGAAATTGCAAGCGGCAAATTTCGCAAGATTCCCTTTTTTTGTGGAAAATCACTTGTGCATATTGTTTGATTTTTGATCCACAGTTTGGGGAAAAGGACGGAAAGTGAGAGGAAAAATGGCGCAAAAGGGGCTGACACAGAGATGTGTCAGCCCTCCTTGCGCAGATAGAACGTACCGTCGGAAAAATAATGCCCCTCATCCCCGGGCGGGGAAAAACCGCCAGAAGTGGCGGATGTGCATGTCGCAGGGGGCGTCGACGCCGTGCTGGCCCAGGAAGCCGTACTGCCGGTGGCAGCCGTGGTCCGGGGCGAAGACCAGGGCGGTATTGTGGGTCCCCCAGGCCTCCCGGATGGCGTCGTGGAGGGCGCAGTAGGCGCTGATATTGGCCTTCAGGGCCCGGAGGGCCCAGGGGGACTCCGGCCCGCCCCGGTGCATCCAGTGGTCGTAGTTGCCGTTGTAGAGGGCGATGAAGTGGTGGCGGTCCTCCCGGATCAGCTCCAGGGCCTTCCGGTTGCACTGCGCCACCGTGGGAAAGATGTAGTAGTCCACGTCCCGGCCCAGGAAGATCAGGGAGATGCTGTCCCCTTCGGTGGAGACGATGGCGCAGCGGCGGCCCGCCCGGGGCAGGTGGTCAAAGACGGTGTCCACCGCCAGCACCGGCTTGACATAGGCCCGGATGCCGTGCTCCTTTGGCTGGAGACCGCTGTACATAGAGGCGAAGCACACCGGGGTCACCGGCGGGTACACGGAGCCCATCCCCAGGCCCAGGTCCGCCCGGGCCTCCAGGGGGGCGAAGCGGGAGCAGTAGGCGGCGTAGAGCCACTGGGCGATGGCGTCGGGGTTGTAGAGGAACACCCGGTCACAGGGGCCGGTGAGGCGGCGGCCGGCCGATCGGAGCACCGGCGTAAGGGGTGGGGCCATGGCAGCGTCGGGGGCGATACCCAGCAGGGTCTCCGCAGTGGCGGCCACCTGGGTGATGCAGAAACGATCTTTCATCACGGTCCCCTCCTCACTTTACCGGCAGCAGGGCGCCGATGGTGGAGAGAAGGGTCCCCGCCACCACCAGGATCTGGAAGGGGAGGGCGCCCCAGGCGCCGCAGATGGGGCTTGCCCCCGCCTTCTTCCGGGAGCGGTGGTAGGCCACGATGATGCCCACGCCGGTGAGGACCTGTACCACGCTGGCCAGCCGGGTGAAGCCCACGAAGCTGGTGAAGCGCAGCAGGGCGATGACAAGGCAGGGCAGGGACGCCGCCAGCCAGCTCCAGCGGGGCCCCCAGCGGACCTGCTCGTCCACGATGTCCCGGAGGTTCAGCGTGTTGGCCCAGAAGGAGGTGGCCAGGGCCAGCAGGGTGAAGATGTAGCCGATGACGCTGACCCAGCCCCCCAGATGGGCCGCCAGGTCCACCAGAGCGCCGTTCTGGGAGATGTCCGAGCCCGCCCCCAGGAGGGTCATGAAGGTGATCACCAGGATCAGCAGCAGGTTCAGCCCGGTGCCGGCGGCGATGGCCCCCCGGATGCGCCGGACGTCCCCCTGGAGGCCCTTGACCACCTGGGGGGTGGACATGACGGCGGAGAGGGAGAAGGCCACCATGCTGTAGAGGGCCAGCAGGTTGGAGGAGGCAATCAAATCGCTGCTGAGGGGCGACAGTTCCGAGAGCAGCGTGGCCGCCAGCAGGATGGCCACCACCCCCACCATGGAGAATACGGCGATCTTCTCGCACACCCCCACCACCTTCAGCCCCAGGTAGACGACCCCGGCGGAGAGGACGTAGAAGAGCAGCATGGCCATGAGCTCCGGCAGGCCCAGCCAGGCGGTGAGGGCCGCCGCCGCGCCGGTGATGAAGCCGCTGACATTGACCACCGTGGAGAAGCCCAGGAGGGCGAAGGCGATCCAGGTCAGGAGCTTTCCGATCTTCCCCACAAACAGCTCCCGCTCGAAGCAGCGGATGAACTGGGCCCCGCCGTTGTTGTAGGAGAGCTCGGCGATCATGAAGTGGAGGAGAAGATTGATGAGGTAGGCCGCCGCGGCGATCCACAGGATGTCCCACCAGCGGCTGCGGGAGGCGAGGTAGGGCACGGAGAGGATCCCCGCGCCGATGCCGTGGCCGATGATGATGCTGGCGGCCTCCCAGAAGGTCAGGCGGGAGGATGCGTTACTGGTTTCCATAGGAGATGTCCTTTCTCTGCTTTGCGGGATAGCTCTGCCTTTTGATGGATAGCTCTATTGTACGGGAAAAAGAGGGCAAAAGCAATGTGGATCTGCACGGAAGAACAGACCGCCTGGCCCGACAGCGGGCCAGGCGGTCTGTTCGATGGAGAATGGTCACTGGACGGCGTGGAGGCCGGTGACCTTGGCATAGGCGTGCTTGCGCACCAGGAAGAAGAAGGCGCAGTGGACGCAGGCGGTGATGATCCAGCTCACGGGGTAGGAGATGTACAGCATGGTGGGGGTCTTGTAGAGCTGGAAAATGGTGGCCACCCACAAAAGCCGCAGGCCGCAGGCTCCCACCAGGGAGGCGATCATGGGCAGCACCGAGTACCCGATGCCCCGCAGGACGCCCACCTGGGTGTCCATGAGGCCGCAGAGGAAGTAGGTGGTGCAGGTGATCTGCAGGCGGGTGATGGCCTGGGCGATGACCTCCTCCTCGCCGGGGGCGTAGATGGAGGCCAGGGGGTGGCCCAGCAGGTACGCGCCCCAGCCCATGATGAGGCCGATGCTGGCGCTGAAGGTCAGGCACAGGGCCATGATCCGGTCCACCCGCTCGCACTTGCAGGCGCCGTAGTTCTGGCTGGTGAAGGTGATGGCCGTCTGGTAGAAGGCGTTCATACCCACATAGACGAAGCCCTCAATGTTGGCGGCGGCGGCGGAGCCGGCCACGATGGCGGTGGAGCCGAAGCCGTTGATGGAGGACTGGATGACCACGTTGGAGATGGAGAACACCACGCCCTGGAACCCGGCGGGGAGGCCTACCTGGAGGATCCGCTTGACCACCTTCAGGTCAAAGCACAGGGAGCGGAGATCCACGTGGAGGAAGCCCTTGTCCCGCATGAGGCACAGCAGCACCAGCGCGGCGGAGATGTACTGGGAGATGATGGTGGCGAGAGCCACGCCGTCCACGCTCATGCCGAAGCCGATGACAAAGGTCAGGTTCAGCACCACATTGACGATGCCCGCCGCGGTGAGGAAGTAGAGGGGCCGCCGGGTGTCCCCCTGGGCCCGGAGGATGGCCGCGCCGAAGTTGTAGAGCATGTTGGCGGGCATGCCGCAGAAGTAGATGCGAAGGTACAGGGCCGAAAGGTCGATGACGTCGGCGGGGGAGGACATCCACACCAGCATCTGCCGGCTCAGGGTGATGCCCACCGCCATCAGCAGCACGCCGCTGAAGAGGGCCAGGGTGATGGAGGTGTGGACGCTGCGGCGCACCTCATTGCCACGGCCCGCCCCCAGGTCCCGGGCCACCACCACGTTGGTGCCCACGGAGAAGCCCACGAAGAGGTTCACCAGGAGGTTGATGAGGGAGGAGGTGGAGCCCACCGCCGCCAGGGCCTCCTTGCCGGCGAAGCGGCCCACCACCACCACGTCGGCGGCGTTGAACAGCAGCTGCAGCAGGCTGGAGAGCATCAGCGGCACCGCAAATACCAGCAGCTTCCCGGCCAGAGGGCCGTTGCACATGTCGATCTGATATCCGTTTTTCTGCTTTCCCATAGTATACGCATCCTTACTATAGCATTCTGATCTTCTCTGACCCATGGGATCATCGCGTTAAGATTTGGTAAACACGTTATACCATACTTTATGCAAAAGGACAAGACGGTTCCTTTTAAAAATGTATGACCCCGCACACGCCCGGGAGCCTTCCGGACTGCCCACGGTACAATTTTCATTTTCCCCCTTGACAAGCTGTATCTACTGTGTATACTGTACATGTACGGAAGGAGGCGAGAGGGTGAACATCATCATCAGCAATTCCAGCGGCCTGCCCATCTACGAGCAGATCTGCCGGCAGATCAAGGGGGCCATCGCCGCGGGAAAGCTCCGGCCCGGGGAGCCGCTTCCGTCCATCCGGGCCCTGGCCCGGGATCTGCGCATCAGCGTCATCACCACCAAGCGGGCCTACGAGGAGCTGGAGCGGGACGGATACATCAACACCGTGGCGGGGAAGGGCTGCTTCGTGGCGGAGCAGAACCTGGAGCTGGCGAAAGAGAACAGTCTGCGGGAGATCGAGGAGCACCTCCAGGCGGCCCTGGAGCTGGGCCGCCAGTGCGGCCTCACCACAGAGGATCTGCGCGGCATGCTGCTGGTATTAAACGAGGAGGAATAAATATATGAACGCCATCGATATCAGAGGGCTGACGAAGCAGTATAAAGATTTTACCCTGGGGCCGATGGACCTGACGCTGCCCATGGGCTGCGTGCTGGGCCTGGTGGGGGAAAACGGCGCGGGCAAGAGCACCACCATCCGGCTCATCATGAACGCCGTCAGCCGGGACGGCGGAGAGGTCACCGTGATGGGGCTGGATAATCTGGCTCCGGAATTCCGGGAGATGAAGGAGGACATCGGCGTGGTGCTGGACGAGACCTGCGTGCCGGAGTTCATCACCGCCAGGCAGCTGGGGAAGATCCTCTCCGGGGCCTACCGGAACTGGGACGAGGCGGCCTACAACAGCTGGCTCAACCGCTTCCAGCTGCCGCCCAACAAGAAGTACAAGGAGTACTCCCGGGGCATGACCATGAAGCTGGGCATTGCCGCCGCCCTCTCCCACGGGGCAAAGCTCCTGCTGCTGGACGAGGCCACCAGCGGTCTGGACCCCATGGTCCGGGAGGAGCTGCTGGAGGTGTTCGCGGACTTTGCCGCCCAGGACGACCACGCGGTGCTCATCTCCAGCCACATCGTCAGCGACCTGGAGAAGATCTGCGACTACATCGCCTTCATCCACAAAGGAAAGCTGATGCTCTGCGAGGAGAAGGATATGCTGCTGGAGCGCTACGGCCTCCTCAAGTGCAGCCCCCAGGAGCTGGCGGCCATCGACCCCGCCATTATCCATGGCAAGCGGATTGGGGAGTACGGCGCCGAGGCCCTGGTGGACCGGGAGAGAGCGCCGCGGAATCTCCTGGTGGAGAAGCCCACCCTGGAGGACATCATTTTGTATCTGGCGAAGGAGGAAGTACGATGATTGCCCTGTTGAAAAAAGACATCTTTGTCATGGATAAGCAGATGCGGGTGCTGGTGATCCTGGCCCTCATTTTTAATCTGATCCCCAACACAGATGCTTTTGGAGCTACCTATGCGATGATGATCGCCCTGATGCTGCCGATCAGCACGGTGTCCTACGACGAGCGGTGCAAGTGGGACCGGTATGCCGCCATGCTGCCCTGGAGTCCCTGCCAGATCGTGGGGAGCAAGTACATCTTAAGCTGCGGCGCCTTTTTGCTGGGTATGGTGCTGATCCTTTTGGGAAAATATGCGCAGATCCTGTACGGCAATACAGTAGATTGGCAGGAGACGGCGCTGCTGCTGGCCCTGTATCTGGTGCTCATCGCGGTGATGACGGCGGTGGTGTACCCCCTTGTTTACCGCTTTGGCAGTGAGAAGGGGCGGTTGGTGATGGTGGCTGTATTCATCGCCATCTTTATCCTGGGAGGCGGACTTATGATGGTCGTGGGCCTTGAGCAGCTCATCAGCGGCATGGGAGCGCTGCCTGCCCCGGTGCTGGCGGTTATAGCGGCAGCGGTCGTGGTGGCAGGGACCTTTTTGTCCTATCGTCTTTCGGTAAAGTTTTACCTCCGCCGCCGGGAGGGGGCCTACGCCTGATAAGGGGAGGGGCCTTCCCATATGAAAACAAGATAACAGCGCCCGGAGAGCATGTCTCTCCGGGCGCTGCGTATATATGCATATAGGGAAAGGATCAGCGGTACTTGTCCACCACGGCCTTCATGGCCTCCCACTGCTCCTCCATGTCGGCCACCAGCTTGAACTGGGTCCGGCAGCGGTCCAGGTTCTGGCCCTCCCGATGGATGCGGAAGTAGTGGTCCCCCTCCAGGTAGTCGGTGAGGAAGCGGATGCCGCACTCCAACGTCATGAGCTTGGCGCCCCAGGGCAGGTAGTCCAGCTCCGCCTGGGTCAGGGCCCCGCCGGCCCCCTCCAGGAAGCCCTGGGTGTACACCTCGTAGAGGGAGATGTCGAAGTTGACCTTGCTGAGGTCCCGCTCGTCCTCGGCGCTGTGGTTGGCGCCGAAGCGGATGGAGTCGCCGAAGTCGTTGATGGAGAGGCCCGGCATCACGGTGTCCAGGTCGATGACGCAGATGCCCTCGCCGCTGTCCCGGTCGATGAGGACGTTGTTGAGCTTGGTGTCGTTGTGGGTCACCCGCAGGGGGAGCTTGCCCTCCCGCAGGGCCTGGAGGGCCACGGAGCAGTCCGCCTCACGTTTCCGGACAAAATCCAGCTCCGGCTGCACGTCCTTCACCCGGCCCATCACGTCCGCTTCCACGGCGGCCTTCAGCTTGCTGAGGCGGTCCTCGGTGTCGTGGAAGTGGGGAATGGTCTCATAGAGGGTGTCCGCCGGGTAGTCCTTCAGCATCCGCTGGAAGCGGCCGAAGGTCCGGGCGGAGGCGGCGAACAGCTCCGGCGTCTCCGCGGCCTGGAGGCAGACGGTACCCTCGATGAAGGGGTACACCCGCCAGGCGCCCCCCTCACTGTCAGAGTAGAAGCTCCTGCCGTCCCTTGTGGGGAGGACGGTCATGGTCTCCCGGCCGGGGTCGCCGCCGACCGCGGCGATGGCCTTGCCCAGGAAGGAGGTGACGCCGGCGATGTTGGCCATCACCTGATCGGGGTGGTGGAAGGCGGCGGAGCTGATGCGCTGGAGGATGAAGCGCCGGCAGGGCTCCTCGCCGGGCTGGGTGTGGACGCAGAAGGTGTCGTTGATGTGGCCGGAGCCGTAGCGCACGGCCCCCACCACCTCGCCGCCGAAATCGAAGGCGGCCAGAGCGTCCTGGAGATACTGTTCAGCCTGCGCCATGATCACACCTCCCAAAGCTTGTCGGGGTAGAGACCCGACGCGGTCTTTTCCGCGATGGCGGCCACCACCACGGGCTTGTCCTCCTTATAGGTGACGCCGTACCACTTGTCGCCGCTGCGGAGGACCTTCACCCGGGCCTTCTTCTCCTCCAGCAGCTGGGTGACCACGCTGGGCAGGAAGTACTCGCCCTTGGTGGGGTTCTCCTGGAGGGTCTTGTCCAGGAAGGCGGGGAAGCGGCGCTCCGCCTCGGTGAGGAAGCTGCGGGTGAAGCCCCAGAGGTTCATGGACACGATGGTGTCGCCGGAGAGGGCGGTCCAGGTCTGGCCGTCGTCCTCGGTGAAGCGGGCGTTGTCCCCGTCCTTGAGGATCTTGGTGCGCTCGGTGACCCGGATGAGGTAGTTGTTCTCGTCCTCCTCGCACACGCCCCGGGCCACGTGGCCGTGCTCGGTGACGGTGTTGCCCAGGCGGTAGCCTACCATGGCGAACTCATAGCAGTTCTCGCTGTCGCCGGGGCTCTCCAGGTACTGGTAGATCTCCCGGAAGGCCTCAGGTCCGTAGTAGTCGTCGGCGTTGACCACGGCGAAGGGCCCCTCCACCACCTGGCGGGCGGCCAGGATGGCGTGGCAGGTGCCCCAGGGCTTTACGCGGCCCTCGGGGACGGTGTAGCCTGCGGGCAGGTCGGCAAGCTCCTGGTAGGCGTACTTGACGTGTATGACCTTGCTGAGCCGGTCGCCGATGGCGGACTTGAAGGCGTCCTCGATCTCGTGCTTGATGACGAAGACCACGGTGTCAAAGCCCGCCCGCCGGGCGTCGTAGATGGAGTAGTCGATGATGAGCTGGCCGTGGTTGCCCACAGGGTCGATCTGCTTGAGGCCGCCGTAGCGGCTGCCCATGCCGGCGGCCATGACCACCAGTACCGGTTTGTTCATAGGGATCGTTCCTCCTCATTCTCACTATATAATAGTCAGCGTGTGCCCCGTATCATGCGCAGACTTGCCGCGCTGAGAGCAGCGCGGCAAGTCCGAAAAGCCGGGATGAAGATAAATGACTCAGTTCCTGTAGCCGTTGGGGTTCATGGACTGCCACTTCCAGGAGGAGGCGCACATCTCCTCGATGCCGTACTGGGCCTTCCAGCCCATCTCCTCGAAGGCTTTGGCGGGATCGGCGTAGCACTCGGCGATGTCGCCGGGGCGGCGGGGATCAATGACGTAGGGCAGCTCCTTGCCGCAGGCCTTCTCGTAGGCGTGGAGGATGTCCAGCACGCTGTAGCCGTTGCCGGTGCCCAGGTTGCACACGAAGAGGCCGCAATTGGTGGCCAGCTTCTTCAGGGCCGCCACATGGCCCTTGGCCAGATCCACCACGTGGATGTAGTCCCGCACGCCGGTGCCGTCCTTGGTGGGGTAGTCGTTGCCGAAGACGTGGAGCTTCTCCAGCTTGCCCACGGCCACCTGGGCGATATAGGGCACCAGGTTGTTGGGGATGCCGTTGGGGTCCTCGCCGATGAGGCCGGACTCGTGGGCGCCGATGGGGTTGAAGTACCGCAGGAGAGCCACGTTCAGGCTGGGCTCTGCGGCGCAGTAGTCGGTGAGGATGCGCTCAATGAAGAGCTTGGTGGTGCCGTAGGGGTTGGTGGTGCCGCCGGTGGGGAAGTCCTCCCGGATGGGCACGCTGGCGGGATCGCCGTAGACGGTGGCGGAGGAGGAGAAGACGAAGTTCTTGACCCCGTGGCGGCGCATGGTGTTGAGCAGCACCAGGGTGTTCACCAGGTTGTTGGTGTAGTACTCCAGGGGCTTGCGGACGCTCTCGCCCACGGCCTTGAGGCCCGCGAAGTGGATCACGGCGTCGATGTCGGGGTACTGGGTGAAGAGGGCCTCCACCTGGGCCTCGTCGCACAGCTCCGTCTTCACGAAGGGGACGGCCTTGCCGGTGATCTTCTCCACCCGGCGGAGGGACTCCTCGCTGGCGTTGGAGAGGTTGTCGGCCACCACGATGTCGTAGCCGGCCTCAATGAGCTCCACGCAGGTATGACTGCCGATGTATCCGGCGCCGCCGCTGACCAGAATAGACATAGAACATCTTCTCCTTTATGATCGTTTTTTTCATGTTTGGATTTTCGGGGGAAACCCCGCCGCTTGTTCATCTGGCTCTATTGTAAAGAAGATACGCGGGAAAAGAAATGGACAGTTTCACCCATTATCTGCACAATTATCCACTTTCTTTCGGAGACAGTGGCGGAAGGCTCCGCCGCCGCTGCGGACGCGGCGCGCCTGACCGAAAGAGACGCGGGCGCACCTGCGGAGGGAGCGGGGGAGCGGCGCTATCCGCCGCCCGGCTTTTCCGCCATTGCCTGCCGGGCCCGGAAGGCCTTGCGGTACTCCTGGGGACTTACCCCCACCTGCTTGCGGAAGACCTGGGAGAAGTAGCTGGGGGAGGAAAAGCCCAGCATGTGGGCGATCTGGGAGAGGGAGTGGTTGGTGGACTCCAGCAGCCGCCGGCTCTCCTG